>NZ_CDHP01000056.1:0-84674 GCF_900002895.1 Ercella succinigenes
ATCTGAGGCAATGGTCATTCTTCCTCTTGTTCTGTTTGCGAGGTTCCCCAGATCGCTTCGACTTTTTTTCTTAGTTCTAGTAAAGCTCTGGCTTCAGCAAGCTCAGACTCCATCTTCTTAAGACGTTTTTTTACTTGCTGTATTTCTTTCTCGTTTTCTTTTTCGTTTTCCATTAATTCGCTTATGGTAGATGTCATTGCAGTATTTGCTCTCAAACAATTTTCCTGCCACTTGTGAACTTGCTCAGGTGATAATCCTCTATCTAAGCAATACTTTATCAAATCAATTTCGTTTAATTTTATTGTATCCATTACAATCGCGAATTTTGAATCACTGCCCCATTTTTCTGCTGCTTGGGCATTATCCGCCAGATCAAGTTTGCCTGCTACTTTCCACCTATAACGCCACTTCTTTATTGTATCAATCGGTACACCTACTATTTCATGTATCGCTTTTGGCCCTAAATTCTCTGGCGGCAGCATCATTCTCAACACTGCATCCTTAATTCTCTTGGGATGGCGTTTCGACCGGTCTACTATGTGTCGTTGCTTGTTTTTTTCAGGTTCCATTTAAGGGTTCCTTTCTGCATTTTTGCTACGACAACTATTATGACATATAGGGTATATGACAACAAGCTCCACAAGCGAATTCAATGCGGATGAATCGGGCAGGCGCTATTTTCGCCTGAACAAGCCGCTAAAAAAAAGTTTTTCAGTTCAGATTCGCTCCTGAGCTTAATTTCGTACGCCATAAATTTGTTTTTTACTGATTTTCCACAAAATTTACTTGTCCTGATTTGGTTTTCCCAATTTTTTAGCCTGTTTAGGCATGAAAAAGGAGCTGTCTCTCACGTTCTTTCAAACAGTTTTGAGACAGCCCCTTTTTAAGTTTTTAAGGTTTACAATATTTACTGCCTATTTATTTTATTTCATTTAAATATTTTCTTTTTAAAAATACTCTCCCGAATGAAATAACTGCAATTGCTAAAATGCACCATATTACTGTAATCCATTCACTTGGCAATGAACCGCCGGTTTTAGTGCCTATCTGCTCAAGATCATGACTTGTTTCTGCATCATAGGCTACTGCAAAAAGCGAGAAATGATTTGTTTCAAAAACTACACCGCCCAAATCGGCATCATAATATGATCCTGCCATATAGTGAATATTTCCACTATCATCAATATATGCTACATAAAGTTTTGAAGGATCTTCTCCTTCCTGTGGAGTGTATGGCAGAACAATTCTTGCAAAACCCTCTCCAAGATCTGCAATTTGAACAGTTTCTCCATTTTGAACTGCTTTTAAACTTATACTGTATAAAGGCCGATCTCCAATAATATTTTTTATTTCTGCCGAAACATCTTCTTCAATTAATTTGCGTACAGATGCTGCAGAAAATGTTGCAACCAATGACTCTGATTCGGCAGGTATATCTATTCTTATCTTAACCTCTATTTTTTCAGAAGATTTTTCTTTTGCAGCAGCTATCGCATCTACTATAATATCTTCCGCAACAATTGCAGATATATTGCCGTTATTATCTATTTTTGCCGGTACTTTTTTTACTGTGTCTTTGCCCTTTGCTGCCGAACCTGATGTTGCCTCATTATTTTTCGGAATGGAGGAGTCAGATTTTGCCTTGATAGTAAAATCTTCCAGCAATATACCGGTATAATTTCCAATACCTGTTATTCTCACTGTAGCCGTACCGACCTGAGTATTGTTCATATAATTTACTGTATAATCTGTGCCGGCTTTAAGGATAACAGAACCATCTTTAAGTGTAACTGCAGGTGTTTTGTCTTTCCATCGTATGTATATGCAGAAGAAGAAAGCTCTATATTATAATTTGCAATATCTTTTGCAGGAATGGAAAAAGCAGCCAATCCTTTTTTGTTAGACATGTATATCATACCATCGGCATAAATTACACATTTGGGATCTTCAAATTTCATTGAAGAAGGTACTTCACTGATATATACGAATTCATCATTTTCCAATCTATAAACTATCATGCTTTTGCTTATAAAATAAAGATCATTCTGAATTTTTATAAGTTGTCTGCCTTCACTGCTATTCATCTGAACCCAATCACTGGAATCATTCATATTTGTTTTCCAGACGCCTCTTTTGCCTGCAATATAAATGTTTTCGCCTTCGACATGGACACTCCAGACATCTAAAGCTTCAGATTCTAAACCATTTGTTTTCAATTGTGTCCAAGATTCAAAGTCATCTGAAACGTACATTCCCTGTTTTTTGGTTGCGTTATACCATTTACCAGCAAAATTATGTAAAATCCTTGAATCATATTCACTTGTTTTTTCAGGATTAACAGGCATATTATTGTTATAAACAGACCAATTATAGCCGCCGTCAACAGAACGATATATACCGTGCTTGCTTATGAAAGCTATCATATCTCCATTTTCCATGACAATGAAAGATTCAGCTTTTTCTGAGGGTAAACCAATTGTTGTTATTGGATCTTCCCAGGTAATACCACCATCTGTACTAATGTATTGTTTCAAAACAAATTTCTACAACACCTTTTTTATGTGCAACCAGAAAAGTTTTTTCATTATTAAAATATACAAAACCTCTGGGATCATCTAACAAAACTCCCATTGTCTGATTCGAAAATGCCGTTAAATTTCCCTCTTCATTAATATAAAACATGTTATTGTCTTTTTTTGATGCGGCAAAAACAGTGTTATTAATAATCTGAAGAGAAGAAAAATCTTCGTTGTTTCCCGGTATCGAAACAAAAGATGCACCAGGATTATTCAAATCAATACTGTGAATACCTTTTTTGGTAGCAGCAAACAAAACATTATCATTTGATATAATAATTTCTCTTACATCTACAGCATCGCCAGAAAGACTTGAGCCACCAAGTTTGGTAAATGTTTCACCATTTTCGGAAACAAATACACCTTGTTTTTTTGTAGCTATATAATAGCTGCCATTATGTTTCATCATTCCTCTGGGTTCATAACTGCCAGGCATTGTCGCGGCAAAAGCAACCGACCAGGTATTCCCATTATTACTGGTAGTATAAACACCATTTTTACTCAATAAGTATTCAGTATTAGTAAACCTTTACAAAATTGTGGTGCTTGTAAAAGATGCTCTCAAGAATGCCCTATGGGGATAAATCTTTCCAACTCTGATACAATCACAAGTTCTGAATGCATCAAATGTATGCGTTGTATTGAAGTATGTCCACGAAAAAACAGTAAAATAAAAGTATATCTTTTTAAGGTGTCTACTGTACCTACACTTATATCAATTATTTTAGTGTTAACAGGAATACTTAAATATATCGGCTTGATTTGAAAAATGAGGGAATGAATTTTTGTAATATATATCAAACAGCAAAAAAAACATTCTAGAAAACAAAACATATACATACTATGTGAATCTTATGATTCAGAAACCAACCTTTCTATAAAAGATCTTGCCTCTGCTGCCCCGCCACAATTTTTAAAGCTCTCAGAAATCTTTTTAGCCTGTTCTTTGTATTTTGAATTATTCAAAATCTCATTCGTTTGCATAATAAGATCTTTTGATGCGATTGATTTTAATCTTAACCCGGCACCAAGCTGTTCTGTTCTGGTTGCGACTGCGCCTTGCTCCGGAGTCTGTGGAAAAAGAAGCAGTGGAACCTCAAAATAGAGACCTTCCGAAACAGAATTCATCCCACAATGGGTGATAAACAGATCTGATATAGACAAAACAGCCATCTGATCGACACTTTCATAAATCTGTATATTATCCGGAAGATTATCGAAATTTCCTTTATTTATTCCAAGGGAAATAATCACCTGATAATCTGTTCCACGGAAAGCATCTATACAGTTTTGATAAAAAGATTCATTCTTGTTAACGGTACCCATAGAAATATATATTGTCTTTTCAGCATTTTTTTCAATAGTCTTTTCAATAGGTCTTATAGACGGACCGATAAAATGGTATTTGGGGGAAAAGGTTTCCGAACAAGGTTGAAAATATTTTGATGTATAGACAATGGTATTTGTTTCATTGTCATTCTGAACGATTTCCAGAAAACTCTTTACAGGATAGCCTTTTTCCTGAAGACGCTTAATCTGCTTGTTGATTTTTGGCATGGCAAAAATCATTTTCAAAGTTTCACCAAAGCTGTGCTTCATCAGCTTGGCCGAATATTTATTAAATGCAAAAGTTGTTGTAGAAGATACATAAGGGATTTTATGCTTCAAAGCAATAAGTTTGCCCCAGTAGGCAATAGAATCAGATACAATAATATCTGGCATAATTTCAGCAATCTTTGCTGAAACCATTTCATCCAGTGCAAGTGTAGAGCTAACAAGAAGCTCACTTGCAAAAGCCATATCCTTACCGACCCTGTCTGCGTTTTCCTTATCTTCCATCTCAAAATCATATCCGTCACATGGTATAAAATAAGCACCTGCTTTTTCCAATCGCTCCCGGAATTTTTCAAAAGAAAAATAATAAACTTTATGTCCAGCAGATGTAATTTCTTTGACCAAGCCAAGCGTCGGATTTGTGTGACCGAACGCGGGGATGCAAAACCAAGCTATTTTCATTTCATTTCTCCACTAATCAATATAGTTTTGAAAACCGGATTCAAAACGTCATGAGTGTTTTAATTCCGCCATAAAATATTTGTGAATATTTAAATTAAAAGTATTACTTTTATACTTTATCGTGCCTGGCAAAGATGTCAATATTTTTGTTAAAAAACCGCCACCTGAAAAAGTGGCGGTCAAGATTTTATTTTGTCGGAGCGAGTGCTTTTACAACAATCAATTCCAACGTGTCATCTTCATATAAACATTTGTACAAAAATGACTCTTTTTATTTTGAGTAATGAATTACATTCTTCGGACATATTTGCTGACAGTTAGTACATTGCAAACATATTAAAGTTTCAATTTCAGCTTTTTTATCTATTGATTTAACCTCTATTGCTTCGGTAGGGCAAACCCTCTCACAAAGCTTGCAGCCAATACAGTTTTCTTTATTTATCTTTTCTGAAAACTTAGCAAATCTTGCAAAAAATTTTTGTAGTGGTCCAAACGGACAAATCAGATTATGAAATACTGCCGGTTTATATCTAAGTGTTATAATCACTGAAATCGCTAACCAAATTAGTAAAATTGGTATGTTTTTATTTAACAATTTTTGTATAATTAACATTATTGCTACGCTGCCCACCAATGCCAACCATGCAAATTTGCCAGCTATAAGCCACTTGGGAGACTTATCCGTCTGTATCCTTATCTTTTTTGAAAGCCACTCTGTTGGAATCATCAATGTATTCATTGGACAAATATAACCACAATACACTCTGCCAAATAGCAATGTAATTAAGAGACTTACCACATATAATGCAAGCCATAGTATCGTTTTCCCGTTAAGCAATAAAATTATAAATAGCAAAAAAAATAAAACACGTATTGTATTAATAATATACTTCATACAGAGCCTCCATTATTTCTTGTTTTTATAATGTTATAGCGCTATGATAGTATAAAAGGTGTTACCTTGGTAACACACAGGAGATTATATATGACTAGGAATATTAATTTAATAAAAAATATAATATTAATAAAAGCTTTATCAGATGATGATATACTTACTAACCTCAAAAAAGGAAAGTTTAAAATAACTTCTTATACAAAAAATAGCGTTGTTCATTTTGATGGAGAAACATGTAGTAAATTAGAAATAATTTTATCTGGCAAAGTTGTTGTAGACCGTATTGATGAATCTGGCAATCTACTTACAATCTCAGAGTTTTATAAAGATGATATTATAGGTGGAAACTTATTGTTTTCAAAAAATCCTTATTATCCTATGACTGTATCCACAAACTCCCCTACATATATATTGGAAATTGATAGAGAAACTTTATTTGAATTGTTTTGTAATAATCCTATTTTCTTACGAACATACTTAGAACTTACGTCCGACCATGCATTCATTCTCGGAGATAAAATAAAGCATTATATCAATAAAACCATACGCGAGAGCATTATGAACTATCTCAATTATGAAAGCAAAAAACAAAATTCTACCGTAATCAAGCTAAATATAACCAAAAAAGCTCTTGCTGAAAAAATCGGAGTTCAACGCACATCTTTATCTCGAGAATTGGCAAAAATGAAAAAAGATGGCTTAATTCAGTTTGACTCATATACGATAACTCTTTTGAAATAATAAAAACCTTATTATTTTACAATCATAAAGGAATTATATAAAGAGGTGTTGAATTTGGAATGGACAAAAGCATTAAAAGAATCGATTGATTATATAGAAGAAAATCTGCTTTCAGACTGCTCTGTGGAGAAAGTTGCAAATCATGTTCACATTTCTCCCTTCTATTTTCAAAAAGCATTTAAGATAATGACAGGTTATACCATCGGAGAATACATAAGAAACCGACGGTTATATCTGGCGGCACTTGATTTTGTAAAAAAAGAAACAAAAGTCATTGAACTGTCTTACCGCTATGGATATGATACTCCCGAAAGTTTCACCAAAGCATTCAGCCGATTTCATGGATTATCCCCCATTCAACTTAAAGAGCAGCCTTATAAGGTAAAACCATTCCTTCCTCTCGTAATCAGTGTATCTGTAAAAGGTGGTGAGCAGATAGAATATAGTATCGAATCAATGGATGCATTTGAGATAATGGGAATAGGATGTATTTTTACCTATGAAGAAGCATTTAATAAAATACCTTTATTTTGGCAGGAATGGAAAAAGAAATGGTGCTGCAAGAAGGAATCTGCTCTATCAATGAGCAATATAGGTAAGTATGGAATATGCATCGATGAAAAATTAAACGGCAAAGATTTTTACTATTTGATTGCAGGAGACTATAAAGAAAATTTAGATTCGGCTCAAGATGATCTTAAGATAGTTAATATACCAGCCCTGACCTGGGCAAAATTTCGTTGTATAGGACCAATGCCCGAAGCTTTACAAGCACTAAACACAAGAATTTTTAATGAATGGCTTCCTGAAAATGCGGACTATGAAATTGCTGCAGGGTACAATATAGAAATCTATGAAGAGGCAGACATTAACAATTTAAATTATCAAAGCGAAATTTGGATCCCAGTAAAAAAACGGATTTAGATGCAAGACAGAAAAAAGCCCAAAATGACAGGATAATGTTTGTTTTGTTAGATAGAATTAATCTACAAAAAAAAGAGAGGAATAATTCTATGGAAAAACAAAATGTCACTTATCTTAAATTAGAAGGCAGTTATACAGAAATTGGAAGACAGCTAGCTAGAAAGATCAAAAATAACAGATCAGTCTATCCTGCTCCAAAGTATTTTACCGAAAATGAATTAAAAGAAGCTATAACTCTTTATAAAACTTACTGCCCAGGTCTTTTAGAAGAACTGGAGGGATATGCAAACTCATACAATATCCCATTAAGCGATATTGCCTACACCTGGATGACATATCTTAAACCACACTGCTCTGGACTAATCATAGAAGGAAGTCTGATGAATGACGGACACACCCGCCTTATACGTAATTATGAATTTAGTGTTGAAGATGAGGATCTTATGCTATGCGAGACAAGTCCAAGAGGAAAATATGCACATATTGGGGGAAGCATTGCACTCTTTGGCAGAACAGAAGGCATCAATGAATGTGGTCTTGCCGTCTCCATGTCTTCTTGCGGATTTCCTGTAAGTAATCTAGCAGGAATGCGCCCTCCTAAGATAAAAGGACTTCAGTTTTGGGCAGTAATAAGAAGCATTCTGGAAAACTGTAAAGATGTGGAAGACGCTCTAAAAATGGCACAAGAAATGCCTATTGCGTATAATATTAATCTCTATCTGGCAGACGCCAAGGGTAATGGCTGTATTATCGAAACCATGGATGGAGAATTTTCTTTTGAACAAATATCTTATCAAAACGAGAAAAAATATCTGTTTGGAACCAATCATATTGCAATTTCCTCTTTTCAGAAATTTGAACCTTTTGCCATGAAAAACTCTATAGTTCGGTATAATACTTTAGAGCGATTCATGGACGGCAAAAACCAGCTGGAAGAAGCAGACATTAAAAATCTTTTCTTAACCAAGTATCCACAGGGTATGAGCGCATACTATTATAATGATTGGTTCGGAACCATCAAAACAGTAGTCATGGATACAGTCAACCGTTCCTTACAAATTTGCTGGCTCGGACAAAAAGAAAACGGTTGGGAAGAATACAAAATAGGGGCACCCTTCCCGGAACAGACACTAGAAAAAATCTATAAAAGAGAAATTGTAGATTCATCGTTTTTTGAACAAATCAGCCTGTGACAAATGTTCAAATAATTAGAAATACTACTGTTAAATTAAATCTGTTCGTCACTGATTTTTATGTATATCTACGATATTAGCCAAACCAGTGTAAAAAGAAAACATGACCGACAAAATAAAAGATAATAGCCAGACACATCTGATTAAATCCTGGCTCGAAGAACAGACGGGCAGTCCAGCGACGCATTTTCCCTTTAAGAGCCCTATACAGGAGGAAGCCTCCCAATAGAGTCAACATATAAATCAGAAATTTTTCCATGTAGAAGATGAAGTCAAACTGAATATATATCGGGAATAAAGACGCGACAATTTTTGCTCCGAGTAGTCCGCCTGCCAGGCATAGCAACGCCAGCAGTGAAATAACCACGGTCTGATTTTTATCAATCCTGACCCTCTCCGCTGTCTGTGATTTACCTTGGAAAATATTACAAAAGCGTACAAAATACAAGACTGTACCGAGATTGATCAGCACAATACCTAGAGTAAACAAGCTTCCATTGAGATCCTTGGCGATCAGGTATTTGGATACACTGCCATTAAAAAATGGTGCACCCGTTATTCCAAGCACTGCAACGATGGCAGCAATTGAAAGAACCGGTATACGATGGAATACACCCTTGATTTTGCTTATGTCGCGTGTTCCGTAAATTTCGATAATCTGTCCACTTATGAGGAACAATGCTGATTTAAACAATGCGTGATTAATCATATGATAAATCGAACCATAATAAGCATTATCTGTTCCTTGCCCTATCCCTATCAGAATCAGACCCATCTGGGACACGGTACTGTAAGCCAAAAGCTTTTTTATATCTTTCTGATACAGCGCCAATACAATTCCAGCAAATGCAGTTATAAATCCTATCGCCATAAAAAACGGCCCGAAGTCAAAGGCTGGCTCGAAAACCTGCTGCAATCTTATCAGCAGAAAAATACCGGTTTTTACATAAAGGCCGGATAAAACAGCCGAAACAACACTTGGTGCACCGGGCGTACCATGTGCTTTGGGCAGCCAACTAAATAAAGGGAAAATCGCTGCCTTCAAGCTAGCTGCAGTCAGCATCAAAGCACATGGCAAAATCAGCTGATTAGGATCAACCATTGCAATCCGCTCACGCAGGTTTACAAAATCAAGAACGCCGACGATCCGGTACAGCATTCCTAAACCAAATAGAAAAAAGGTCATCGCGACAATATTTATCATCAGATAAATCATTCCGTCATAGACAGATCGCTTTTCCTTTTTGAAGAGAATAAGCAGAGTGACAATAATCGTAGAAACTTCAATCAAAACATAGATGTTAAAAAGATCGGTTGATAAAAAGATGCCCAGAATAAGGCTTTGGAAGATCATCCACATAACCAGAAAGAGGTGATCAACATAAGGTCGTCTGTAATTGTAAATCAGGAGCAGCAAAAATAAAGTCGTAGTCATGACCACCAGTATCGTTCCAAGCAGATCAGCCGTCAAAGTAATCCCGGTGTAGCCCGACCAGCCTCCGATTATCTCTGTCAAAGAACCGGTATTACTGACTTGCCAGAACAGGACATAAGAACCCGCAGCGAGCGCACCTTGAATCAGTAAAGTAAGCGGTCTGATTAACTGCTTTGGCAGCAGATACGCCAGAACGCCGCCAAAAAGGGGAATCAAGACAAAACCGGTAAGATTAAACATCCTCACACTCCTGTTTTTGCATTAACTTGGCTTTATACCAGTTAGTTGTTCCATAGCGGTGATAAAAAGTAATGAACAACGTCAGGTTTACAGCAGTAACAGATATACCAATTACAATCGCTGTAATCATCAGCGCCTGTGGCATTGGATCGACCATCTTTTCTGCCGCAACATTACCAATCGGCGGTAACATTTCCGCTGAAACATGCATGGTAATAAAGTAGATAATCACAGATGCTTCCATGATTCCCAGGCTGATAATCGACTTGATCATATTCCGTCTGGCCAGCAATCCGTATAAACCAATACAAAAAAGTATAATACTAATTGTTTCTCCATTGATAAAACTCATATCATGACCTGCTTTCGTAAAAAATAAAACGGATAAAAATAATACTTATTCCAAAACATACCTTAATCCCGATCAGTGAATTTAGAAGAATCAGATAAGGTACACGCAGCCAGTCGAACGGGAAATGCATGCGACTAAAAATAAAAAATGCAGAAGTCACAATGATCAGCAAAAACATAATTTTTTCCATGATCTGTAAAAGGCTCATCTGCATATCATTACGCGGCAGTGTCATATAACGCAAAACCAGGATGGCAGACAAGATAGCGCCGCCCTGAAAACCGCCGCCCGGACTGACATGTCCATTGATGATTGTATAAAGTCCAGTCAGGATTATAAACGGATACAGAATACGTAAAATAGGTGCCGCTATGTTTTCATACAAAGCCCCATCCAGTACCACTTGATTATATTCGGGCAGGTTAATATTGCTGTCTGTTTCCTGCATATGATAACGTGAAAAGAATATGACGCCTATAACACTGGCCAATAGTGTCAGTGTCTCAAAGATCGTGTCATATACCCTGTAATTCAGGTATATGGCAGTAACAGCATTTAAAGCACCTGTATCGCGGATAAAGTTTTCTTTATAATAAGATGCGATCGAGTCACCCGGCCACGGCTGAATCTGCCACGGATAAAATCGAAAGAAAACAAAGGCCAGCATCACAACAGCAACTGCAGCAAGCAAGCGCTGAATAATAATTTTACGATGTGATTTGTCACTGATATATTTAAATCTGGTCGATGCTTCACGCATGGATTCTTGTTTGCGCAAAGCAACAAGATACAATACCGTAGCCAAGGTACTACCGATAACAGCTTCTGCCATCGCTACATCCGGAGATTTATGCAGAAGATAAACCATCGATGCAACAAGTGAAAAAACACCCAGATATATAATAGCCGTACGCAATCGTTCCTGCTGTAATGCTAAAATCGCAAAAAGAAGAAGCAAAAGCAGGAATATTTGCTCAATCATCGCTGCTCCCCTTTCTCGTGAGATCATGATTACTCGAATGAGCAGAGTGGGCAATCGCATGGGTAACCAGTGGATTCGTTACAATAGTAAAGATAACTATCAGAAATATTTTTACAGAATGACCGGTAAATCCAGCATGCATCATAGCACCGATCATCACGGTAATAAAACCTACAGTATCTACTTTTGAAGCAATCAGGATACGTACAGCCAATCGCTTATAACGCAAAAGCCCGAACATACCGATTGCGATCAGTGTCACCCCTACAGCAATTACAATATTCGCAGCCCAATATACAGTCATAACTTTTTCCTTCCGCTAATATGCCTGGCAATCAGCATTAAGCTGATAAAACCAAGTAAACTGAACAAAATTGCCAGATCTACAAAATATGCCTGTTCATGAAAAAGTGACAATAAAACAATGATCATAATAGCTTTTGACGACAAAACCGCCAGCCCTTGAAGGCGATCCCAAGATGAGGGACCACGAAAAATAATATAGGTGCTGCTAATTGTAAGCAGCGTCATAATTATCAAAATAATCCGCAAAAACATACTTACTCCTTCTTTTTCATTTTTTCAACATTTTTTCCTCCGGTCTAAGCAGGATATTTTCAAGTTCTTTCTTAATCTGACTGCTGATTTTCGCAGAATCGCTCGTATCACAATTGGTACAAAGCACCTTAAGTGACTGATTCTCCCGCATAACCGTAACGGTTCCGGGAGTCAAAGTAATCGAACAGGCAAGCACAGAAATCGCCAGATCACTTTGCAAGGTTGTTTCAACATCAACCAAATCTACATTAATTCGCCCTGAGAAAATCAACTTAATCATCTGAAATCCAGCAATATATATTTGTCCTGTCAGATATACCGCATAAACAAGTAAATTCCACAAACTGAAATAACGCGGCTCAAGAACGGTTTCACCCCGCTGGAGCAGTCGGGTTAGCATTACGGTTGCAAAGGCAAACACAATGCCGGACAATACACTGGCCAAGGTAATCTGTTCAATCAGAGAAACCCATACTATAACCAGCAGAACAACCATCGCCAGATGATAAATTGTTCTTCGCATGATCATCTTCCCTCCCCTGTAAGATGCAGGATTAATCCCCCGTATTCCTGCAGACAACTTGCATGGTCTGAACAATATGTACAACCCAGATTCCACGCCTGTTTCAATTCATTGTTTCACAGGTGAACACCAATGAATTTAATGAAAATATGGTTGGCATTATACACTATTATGAACGTAATTAGCACCTTTACCTTTAATTTTTCCCGAATAATTTGTCAAAACGACTGTCCATGCAGATACTTATATCTGTTGTAACAAACTTTCCATTAAAGAAGAAACTAAAAATAGTTGCCGGGCTTGGCGCTGCTTGAGCCTGCTCCATTGTCTCTAGTTTGATACTCTTATATGGTATATTCCTTTTCTCAGCTGTTTCTACCAAAGAAGTCTTTGCATGGTACTCTGCATATGGACACCTGTTTGAGTAATAAACAACAATACCATCTTTGTCTGAACATTCCCCGCTTAACACCGAATCTTTAAAATTAGGGCTTGGCGCATCTGGATCTATTTTATAAACCAAAAGACTGAACCCGGCTGATATTCTCTGACATTCTGAAAAACCTTGCTTTAATAACCACTTCGTATCACTCATAAAATGAAATTTTTTTGTGCCAACGACAGTTACCAGACCACTCTTGCCTTGAAGCTTTGCATCTTCAATAGCAGTTTGCAGTAATGCTTTTCCATATCCTTGCCCTTTATATTTGCCAGAAACCCAAAAACAGTTTATCAACAGATAGTTTGGTGCATCTACAGGAACCCAGCTCTTTTCAGCAGGTCCATATTCAATAAAAACTTTTGCTCTGGCATCAATTCTGCGAAAAACATAACCATTATCAAACTCATTCTTTAACCAATTTCTTTTTAGTTCATAACTTTCTTCACATTTCTTATCAGAAATGGCACAGCACAAGTGTTCTTCTGCAATGTTACCGTTATTAAGTTCAATTAATTTTTCCATATTTTCACTTCTCCTTTACAAAGAATAGCATCCTATTTTCAAATTTTATTTTGTTTAATCGAAATATATTACTAGCTACGTCTTTTTATTTCTTTATAATAGATGTTTCCTACAAAAAAAGATATTCTCATTTGGATTTATTAAAACTATGATGGCGCTTAAATTATTATTATCGTATTTATAACAAATGACTCTAAACACTTATAAAAGGCCGTTTTAAGTTCTTGCAAAGTCGCATAATTGTATCTTTCCCGGTAATTACTGCTATTGGGAGTCCTCCTGGAGGTTGAAGCCACTGTCCGCTTAAGACCATATTTTTAAGCCCTTTAATACGCCCGGTATGTTGCAATGATTTTCCGCGAAGAGTAGGCCAAAAACCCATAAAAGCACCGCGATAGGCATTGCAATAATGTTCATAGGTTTGAGGGCTTGCTACATCAAGCAGTTTTAGTTTCCCTACCATATGGGGAAACCTGTTTTCCATAGCCTTAATTACTACTTCACCAATTCGCTTCTTTTCATTTTTATAAGCCTCTTTATCTTTATATAAAGCTTCCCATGCCTCCAATTCGTCTTGAAACTGATTAATGGCAAAAGTTATTGCAGTATGACCTTCTGGAGCAAAGTTTGCTTCATAGGCATAATGCGTCATTTGTAAATGATCTATTGGCTTTTTGTTTTGCTTGATATCTATTGATTCTACAGGAAACTTAAGAGTCCGAGGAATATCTTCCATTGCACCTTCATAACCAATTCCAACATAAATATTTGAGGCTAAGGGATATACCTCAGCATTATTAAACCTTTTCTGAATTTCAGGATCCGGATATTGTCCTTTTAATATTCGTTCATATAGAGCATTTGCATCGCAAGCAGCAATAATGAAATCTCCTTCAAAAGACTTACCGTTCATACACTTGACTTTCCTTACCATTTCTCCTTCAATATCAAAATCTACTACTTCACAGGAAGGCTCTACGATTCCCCCTAGAGAAATGTATAGTTCTACCATTCGCTGAGCCATTGCTTTAGATCCTCCTATAGGAATAGAAGACTGCTCTCCGGTGAATGTCCCTAGGGCAAAAATAATTGATGAGACACTGTATTCTCCTTCCGGCATAAATGAATAAATAGCCATTTTAAGCGCAGGGTGCTTAAACCTATTAGCAAAATCCTTGAATGTGACTTTATCATATTTTTTCATAATCATGCCTGCATCCTTCATAGAAAGCATGAACTTTATTTTTTCAACAATATTCATCATATCCATTGGCTTTCCTGCTGGCATGGTAAAGGACTGTAGTTGCTTGATATCTTTGCAAAACTCCTCAATGATACCTATATCTTCTGGAGAAATCTCCAGCCAACTGGATTTTAGCCTTTCAATATCACGATAAAAGTGCACGGTAACATTTCCGTGCTCAACAGCCATAAAACTCTCAGGATGATAAATATCCACCCCATCAAGAGCACCTACAGTGTTCCAAAGATCTCTAAGAGGTGTACCTTCTTTTGTGCCTACCAACCAATGTATACAACCATCTATATGATAACCCTGACGATCCCAACCAGTACATTCTCCACCTAATGTATGGTGCTTCTCAAGTATAACGCTATCAAAACCATTTTTTTGAGCAAAAATACCCGCACTTAATCCAGCGATCCCTCCACCAATAATAACTATTTTTTTCATTACAAATTTTCCTTTCGTTTCATTTGATGTGCCAGTAAAACATCATCTCCTACTTCCATAAGTAACTGGTCGAACTCTTGATTATCTATCCATGAAGGTACATGTCCGTTGGCCACCATGGCTGATAACCCCATTTGAAAGATCCGTAATTTTAGCAATAATCGTCTGCGTTCCTCAAAATTCCAGTCAAGCATAGCAACATCCTTAGACATTGCCTCAAGCATAGTTTTCTCTATTGTTTCGTAAGAAGCCATATATGGATTAGGCTGTAATGACAATTCTCGAAACAATACCGGATACTCTCGAGCAAAATCCAAACTCGCTTTCCCAATGTTTTCAAAAATACTTTTCCCTTTTTGCTTTTTTAGCAATTCGTCTGATATAGAAAACACTCGCTCTACCACAGCATCAACCAAATCATCAATTGTAACAAAATTGACATAGATAGGAGCTACCGAAGATTTAAGCCTAGCAGCTACACGTCGGGCGGTGATTCCGGATAAGCCGTCTTCTTTTGCGACCGCTAAAGCAGCATCTATAATTGCTTTTTTATCAAATTTTGTTTTAGGTGGCATATATATCACTCCTTACAACATGTTATATTACTTAAGTTATATAATAGTCAGAAAGGTATTATTTGTCAATCATTTTGGTACTCTTGCAGTTACTTATTTTAGAAATCGGCTTGTCAATAAGTTTTTATTGAAGCTCGTCAAGTTTTTCATAAATAAACCCACGATATGTTCTCATGAACGCTTATCGAGGGTTTAAGCTGAGGTGTTATTTTTGGATTTAGTGACCTGATTTTCATTAATCATTTGATCTAATTTTCACTTGACAAATACACTTTATTTAAGACATTGGTAATCAAGCAAACTGTTCTTGCCAATCCTTCTTCAGAACGAACTTTATAAGATATTTCTTCTGCATTTTTCTTCTTTTCTTCATATGTCCGTTTTATTTCTTCAATAGCATCAATGATTTTCTCCTCACTTAGTTCTTTTGCCGAAAGAGGTTTTACAGCAACGTTTATCTCACTAAGTTGTTTTGCGAAACCAGCCTGATCAAGTACATGTGGTACCGGTATGGAAGGAATTCCATAGATCATAGTTGCCGCCGCAGTACCAAAACCACAGTGATGGATTACAAAGCATCCCTGTCTAAAAAGCCAGCTATGCGGTACTGACCCACATGCAAACATTGTATCTGGAAGATCATACTCTTGCAGTGTTTTCTGAAACCCCTGAATAATAGCACGGTATCCCGTTTGCTTAAAAGCATTGACAAACATATCTAGCTTTTCTTTTTCAGACTTATCTTCGAAAGACATCGCGCCAAGAGCTAGTATTATCGGTTTGTCTCCATTCTCCAGAAAATTTATCAGTTTATCATCTGGTTGGTATGCGGGTTCATCTTCATACCAATATCCGGTTAACACATGCTGTTCTTCCCAGTAGGGATTTCGTTCCTTGACATATCTGCTAATTGGAATTAGATTCAATTTCTTTGATATAATTTCATCTGAAGATTTTATTTTTGGTAATCCATAAACTTTTCTTATTTTATTGTACGGTTTGGCAATCTGTCTGCCAATAATATTTCCAATTATCTTATCTTTCCATGTCTGCTGTTTCAACTTTTCTGCAATCATCTCTGTCTGAAGCGTAACATTAACAGCTGGTATTCCCAATCCTTCAGCTTCAGTAGCCCCCATCTGGCTATGTGTTACAATAATTAAATCTTTACCCTTACATGCTTCATAAACTTCATTCGTTGAAGTTTGAATAATTCTAAAAACAAAGCTCATTGTTTTCAACATGCTGATAGCAGGATTCGAGCACTTTCCTCTTATGGAAGCAGCCTCTTTCTCAATATCAATATCAGAGCCAATAGGCACAAATTTCACGTCCGCTTTTTCAATTAACTCTTTCCAGCATGGATGAGAACCAAGAGCAACTTCATATCCAGCCTTAATTAAAGCTCTTGCCAGATATATATATGGCTGAATATCTCCTCTTGTTCCCATTGCAAACATTGCTATTTCCTGCATATTGTTGTCCTCCAAAATATCTATATGAGTAAATAATATCATCTATATTATGTGAAATCAGACCTTCTTTTTTAGAAGTAAAGACCTTGTAATTATGCATATCTCCATCTGGTCAGATAACATTTCATTTTGACCACTTAGTAGTAACTTAAATTTCACCATCAGATACACCCATAAAATGTTCTCTCTTATTAATTCAAATTTCGAGTCTAATTAAAATCAAAACAAGATTTCTTATATTTGTTTAATACCCATGTCTATTCATATCATCTTCGTAAGCAGCTAAAATTCGCTGATACTGCTGCAATATATTTTTTGTAGTCTTTGCATCCCCTATGTACTCTAAAAGCTGCATAAATACACCGTCTGCTTTGATTGTTACACCGTGTATAATCCTTTTTTAAACTTGGATTTAATATCTGGAGGTAAACTTTCAAAATCAGGAAGCAAAGTAATATTACCTCGCATAATTACATCAGTTTGATGTTTAACATCATTTATTATTCTAAGATTGGCAACAGGCAGTTCAGGGACAATCCAATGTATGAATTTAAGATTCATTGTTCAGGTTGCAGGCGTGCCTGAAGCAGTCAGACTGCAGTTATCCTGACTTGAGAACTTAAAGAAACTGCGTTTCAATCAGTAAGACAATCAAGATAGAAGCCATGAATTGTTGACATCAGGTCGGGATCGAGATCTTGTGCTAAGTTTCGATCAATTTTTGCATAGAAGTCTTGTTTGACATTGTAAGGGATATCTTGATTGTATTGATCGTAGATGTCGCGATACTCAATATTTACTTTGTAAATATAGTCAATAGCTTCAGGTGAGCTGAATAAATTATTATGACCGTTTTGTCCTGGTTTATCCATTACAAGAAATTTTACAGAAGGATTGTCAATTTCATTTCTTCTTGCAATCAGAGCACTGCCGTCAAAGCTTATCATTTCATCTTCAGAACCATGAATTATCAAAACTGGTACATCACTACTGTTTATGGCATCTACTGCATTAAGAGATGCTACACTGCCGAAGAGCATCCTCTGATAAACCCACAGAAACGGATATTGTGTGTAGATAAAGGGTCCCATCATATTCTTACCCTGCTCGATTATTATATCCATCGCACTACTCACGCCTGAAATGCTTACAATACCGGCGATATCATAATCGAAATGAAGGATGTTGGCGACAGCGTAACCGCCCCAACTATGTCCAAACAACATGACAGGTAACTCGGATATACTTGTATTGGATTCGATATAGGTAAGAGCTGCGTCTAAATCAAGCAATGACTGTGGGAATCCACGCGTGGTTTTGCCTTCACTGCCAAAACTTCCTGTCGCATCATAAGCGAAAACCTGCCAGCCTTGGTCTAGAAACCAGGTGATTTGCGTCAAATAGGAATCTGCACCGCCGCCGATACCATGTGCAAGTACAATTAGTCCTAAAGCATCATTTTGACCGTAGAGATAGCCTTGCAGCTGGTTCTCGCCGGATGGGAAATTAACCAGTTCTCTTGGATAATCTGCTTCCAAGTCCTGATAACGCAGATTTGCTGTTATAGTTTCGTCATGCCTGTCATAACGTGGAAACTGACCATCATAAATAATTTTAACTGCTATCAGGGAAATAATAATAAAGAGTAATAGAAACCCAATCAGGCTAAAAATTATAATCTTCTTAGTTTTTCTCTTTTTTGTATTATCTACTTGCAAAATTACACCTCGCTAGTTGTCATGAATTATATGGCTGATCAAGTATATGCAAATTAATTATACATTTAAAACTCATTGTTGCTATTTCTAACTAACATGAAAGGTATGCTTTTCGCTATAATACATATATTGTCAGTGTAATACTGAGCAACATCAAATACAACAAAACGGAGGTTGATTAATATGATAAATCCCGGTGACTGTATTGGCTCTCAAGGGAGTTACACAGCCTTAACTGAATATATAAAAAACAGTCGTGTTTTCAGCACTCATTCACATCATCTGAAGGACGAAGACTTCAAGGATTTCGGCTTGACGAAACTTTTGGAAAACAGTTATGTTTCCTGGAGTGGACTTGATATACCAAGCGAAGCTGCCGGCAGTGATGTTTTCTTTAAAAAAGTTAGACGCAAATCATATTATGTCTGGCTGGCAGGAGCCTTGCAGGAGATGTATGATCTGGCTGAGCCTCTGTCAGAAGAAACCTGGGACTTGTATGATAGGAAAATTCGTCAGGCGCATAGAAATCCTGAGCAACACCTGAAACTGCTAAAAGAGCTTTGTGGCTATGAAGCCATTGTGCTTGACGCTTTCTGGCGGCCGGGTGATGACAACGGACATGCAGATATCTTCAGGCCAACCTTTCGCATTAACTCTTTTCTCTACGGCTATGATCCGACAGCAGCTGATCATAATGGCAATAATGCCACGCTGCTCTACGATATTAATATGAGCAGCCTCGATACCTATATCGAAGGAATACGTCAAGTTATAATCATAAAAAAAGAAAATGGCTGCGTAGCGCTAAAATGTGCTCTCGCCTACGACCGCAGCCTTGACTTCAAACCGGTTACAAAAGAAACCTCAGAAAAAATCTGGTCACAAGAGCAGAAAAGAGAAGAAGATATTCGCCAGTTGCAGGATTATATCTTCGATCAGATCTGCAAAATCGCAGCTGACCTGGATATGCCCCTCCAATGCCATACCGGCCTGGGTTTGCTTGAGGAGACACGGGCTATGCATCTTCATTCTATTATTGACAGAAACCCTCAGACGAAATTTGTACTTTTTCATTGCAGTTTCCCCTGGACAGACGATGTACTTGCACTTTTACATAATTACAGCAATGTCTATCCAGACCTCTGTTGGCTGCCTTTGCAATCACCTGTGCGAGCCGCCCAGTTTATCGGCGAGTTAATAGATGTAGGAATATCAGACCGTGTTTGTTGGGGCTGTGACACCTGGACCTCAGAAGAAAGTTTCGGTGCACTACTGGCTATCAGGCACACTTTGGCACAGGCTCTCAGTGCAAAAGTCGATACTCGCATGATTTCTTTTGAAGAAGCCTGCCAAACAGCAGATGACATTATGTATAATAACGCAGCTGCTTTATACTTGAATAGAGGCTGATCTGAAACGGATAACAGAATAAGTGATTTTACCCATTACTAATATTCCAATTAATGGTGATTTCCCGTTTCATAGCACCATTTCGCAATATCGGCAATCAGATCAAGCGGGAGCGGCTTACTATATGATAGTTGCACCGCACCTTTGCTTGTCTTGTACTCCGTTAATCGGTCGGCGAAATTCTCTATAGCTTTAGGTCCGGGATAT
Source organism: Ercella succinigenes (assembly GCF_900002895.1). Lineage (NCBI taxonomy): Bacteria > Bacillati > Bacillota > Clostridia > Eubacteriales > Oscillospiraceae > Ercella > Ercella succinigenes. Next base: position 20,478 of record NZ_CDHP01000056.1, read on the forward strand.
ATACCGATGTGCTTTTTGAAGGCCGCGAAATGGATGATGTTATGTTTGTTCCAGTAAGTCGGCATGCTCCACGATATACGCTCCTGTGCTTCTGGCAGTACGGCACGGATTGTATCTCGAACCTGAATCAAAAAAGGCTGAACACTCTCAGGCTGTGCAGCAATATATTCATCAATCGTTTGCGGCGGCTCGCCACAGAAGTGGTCTTGGTTTCGGTTCTTAAACTCACGTTCGCATTTTGGGCATTGCCACATAAAATATTCCCTCGCTCTCTCCATAATATTAACTTTTAAAATGTAGTCCGGCGGTTTGCTTATTTTAGCACGAATGTCCTTGTGCAATACTATTATGCAGCTCACCGAACCGTCAAAATTCTTAATGTTTAGATTCGAGTCATTTTCTTTTAGCAGTCTCATAAATACTTATATATTCTTCAACAGTAATTTTTTGACATAATTCAGCTATAAGATCATACGGAATATAAGTTGGATTCTTAAACCGGATGCAACTCTTACCCATATCAAGTTTAGTTGGCACTCGTTTTGCGTATTCTTTGACAAACCATTCTTCTATAACATTATCACCATACAAACCCAAATGATATAAAGCTATATGGTTTTTTTGAGATGCTATTGCAATAAAAGGCAGTGGCTCATCTTTTTTTACATGATAACCCTTTGGATATCTTGATAATGGTACAACGTAACTAATCATGCCATAAGATATTAATTCTTCGAAACCATTGGGTAAGTTTGTCAAAACTATATTTCGAAGCTTTTCTATGGCAAATCTTCTGTTATCTGGTAGTGCAGCAATGTATTTCTCAACAGTATGTACATCGTATTGCATTTATCTTCTCCTTTCTTTCCAGAGTGGTCTGTTAACTTAAAACTAAAAAAGAGACTTGAAACGCCTCTGGTACAATGGAATCACGACAAAGCCATTACCTCCCAGAAAAGACGTGTTCAAGTCTCATGAAAATTATACCAAAAAACGTCGTATGTCCGCGATGTCATTCGAAAAAACTTCACTATTTTGGCAAGGATCAGCAAGGTTTTCAGAAATATCGTTGCCTTGTGTGTAAAAGGCAGTTTGCTCCAGACAACCCCTTAACCAGACATAGGTCTGGCAAAAGAAAATATCCAAGCTGTCCCAAGTGTGGTAAAGCTTCGTTTCTGCATCACGACTATACGTATTACTCAAACTACCGTTGTGGTGATAAATCCTGCTATCACTCTTTCTTTGTCCCTAAACTGATCAACATAAAACCACCTTCTTCAGCATTGATGACACATGCTTTTTGCATGAAACGCATGAGACATCCTCTTCATATCGTCATTGCGGCTCTCAACTACTGCTTCATGGCCAATGTCACCATGCGCAAGGCCTCTCAGCTGCTTTGGTCTGTTCATCAGGTTCATGTGTCTCATGTCACTATTTCCAAGTGGATCAAGCGCTTTACACCTGTCTTTCAGTACCTGCAAAACAGCTTCTTGGAAAAGGTCAATCTGTCTGATTCTGACGAGTGGCACTTCGATGAAACCTATGTCAAGATCAATGGTAAAGACTACTATCTGTGGCTGGCCATTGATTCTGAAACACGTTTCGTTCTCGACTTTAACCTTTCACCTTATCGCAACTCCGACAGTGCTTTTAGCCTGGTTAAGAGCTGCAAAGATAAGTTTGGAGCTCCTCAATCTGCTATTGTCTCTGACCGGTATTTTGCTTATAAGCAGCCGGTTAAACTATTTTTTTCTAAGGCCAGTCATATCCAGGTTGAAGACTTCCACGATGTCATTTCCAACAACCTCATCGAAGCGTTCAACGGTCAACTTAAAGCCTGGTATAAGCAGAAACGTGGTTTTGGTTCCTTTGACAGCGCCAATCGCTTGTTAGCAACATTTATCTACTTTTACAACTTCCTGCGCCCCCATTCGTCTCTGGACAACCTAACCCCAGCTCAAGTAGCTGGACTTGATTCGTCAAAACGAAGTAGGGACAGCTGGTTTTTAATAGCTTAAGTAATATTCAATTCTCAAGGTTCACTTTACCGGCTCTCACCGGTTTGTTTGCTGTGTCTGTTTTTCTTTCAACAGCACACTTGCTTTCGATTTCCCTTCGTGTTACCTTACTTTCATCCAAACAGGTGATGGGTTTTTTATTTTCCTTTGCCAGTTTGCATTTCAAGTCTCTTTTTTCTCATTCTTAGTTAACAGAGACGTGAGCGTCAAATAATAGCATATTGACGACTATCTTCTGACCCGAAGTTGTTCTGGCAAGGTTTCTGACCACGGCATCAAATCTTCCAGATCGATCAAATCAATATCACCTTTGCTTGTGGCCAGATGGTTAAACAGATAGACCAGATAATCATAAATCTTAAGCTTGTTTTCTTTGGCCGTAATTATCAGGCTGTAGATCATGGCACTGCTTTCAGCACCATGTGCTGACCCGGAAAACAGCCAGGCTTTTCGGCCCATTACATAGGGTTTTATGCTACGCTCAGCTCGATTGTTATCAATTTCGCAAATAGGATTATCAAGAAATACACGCAGCTTCTTTTCTTCGTTAAGGCTGTAGTCTATCGCCTTGCGTAAGCTGCCGGTAGTCCTGCTGCGGTTGGCTTTACACCAACTGAAGTATTCATCACAGATCTGTTTACTTTGCTCCTGTCTGGCTTGGTAAATATCTGCCAGTGTCAGATCATCGAAGCAGTTGTCATACTTTTCATTAAGCATGCGCTCGACTCCGTAGAGTTGTCCAATCATCTCAAGAGCCTTGGCTGCCAGTGAGTCTTTTGTATCCGTTCCCTTGGGCAGGCTCGTCAAAATATCAGTATACTTGCGCCTGGCATGCGCCCAGCAGCCTGCAAGTTCTATAGATTTAGGCAGCTGGTTATATCCCTGGTAGCCATCTACCTGAAGCAAGCCTGAATAACCCGTCAAAAATTTGACCGGATGCTTAGATGCTCCGGTTGTCTGGTAATTATACAAAACAATCGGCGGACTGCCTCTGCCTGTTCGAAACATCCACATATATGACTTTTGCTGTGCTGTCCGACCTGGTTCATTCAGAACTTGCAATGTGGTCTCGTCAGCATGTATATGCTTCTGGGTTAGAAGCTTCCGGTATAGGTAATCATATACAGGACTTATATACAATTTTGCTGTTTTTATCAGCCAGTTGCTCACCGTCTGGCGGCTCAGCGTAAGCTCCATCTGCTTAACCTGTTCTTCCAAACGGTACAAAGGCATCCCCAAACTGTATTTTTGTTCCAAGAGCCAGGCGACTGTTTCTATGCTGGCTGAGCTTTTTGGTAAGAAGGGTTCATAATCTTTCGACTTGGCGAAGTTTGTGTGAAAATCCTTACCGTCACAGCTATTACAGGCATAGACGGGTGTTATGTGTTTTATCACTTCCACTTTAGCAGGAATAATTTTCAGTTCATAACGATTCTCTGTCTTTATTTCCTGCATCTGGCTGTCACAGTCAGGACAGATCTTTTGTGCTTCATCAAGGTCATGTAAAACAACTTCTGTTACCAGATCCTCAAGGTTTTCTTCCTTGGTAGATTTTACTTTGCGTCTGGTATAGGTAATTTCTTCAATTGTAGGTTCATCTATCTTTTCGTCTGCTGTGATCTCAGCTTCATTAAACAAGCTCAGCTGTTCAGGCATAACGATGTTTTTTTCACTGGATGTACCAAACATTTTTTTCTGCAGCAATCTAAACTGCTGCTGGTAGTGTTCCAGCTGCTCTAAAAGAGCGGCATTTTGCCGCTTCAGTTGCTCGTTTTCCTGCTTTAAATCGAGAGTGTTTGAGGTATCTTGCTGCTCACTTTTCATGTCAATATTATACCATAAAACGAGCGCGCCAAAAAGCCTGTAACGCTTATTTTACAGGCTTTTTAGCGTTTATCATAAACTTATTTTCTTAGTAGGAAAACTTCATCTGCGGAGCAGTTATACTTTGCTTATCCATAATACTTAGGCCATGTGCAAGCCAGCTTAGTTCTTCCTCGGTCAGCTCCATTAGTCCATCTGTTTCTTTTGGCCAGGCAAACTTGCCGGTATCCAGCGCTTTGTAAAAGAGCCAGAATCCATTTTTATCGTATTGTAATATTTTGAGTCTATTTCGGCTGCGGTTACAAAACACATACATGCTTTTATCGTATGGATCCATCCCGAAAGATGCCTGCACAAGAGCTGCCAGTGTATTGATAGATTTCCTCAGATCCGTTGCTCCCTTGGCCAGATAGATCCGCTCTACGTTCGGTACGATCATCTGGTAAGTGCCTCAATTACTTCTCTCAGCAGATTATGATCAAAACCATGGTTTAGCTCGATCCTGATCTGGCCGTTTATTTCCAGCTTGATACCAGATGGCTTTGTCTTCTGAGCCGGCTTGGTCTTAACTTCACACCAGCCGTCAGGTGCTTTCTGAATCTCTTTAGCCCCGCCAGCTTTCTTTTCCAGCGGCTGAGATTCTTTTCCGATATGTCATTAGCCTTGCACCAGGCTCGCATCGATGTGCCGCTTGACTGCCAGTTTTTTACTTGTTTTCTCCAATATTGATCCCGCTCTGCTAGTGTCATTTCCATCACCTCTGGTTTTTTGCTCCAGTGTAATGGCTTTGATTAGAGTTAGGTAGATGTCATTTTTTGTCGCTTACACAGAGACTTCCAGAGAAGTTTCATTTTGTGTTAAGTAGCAAAATATAGTTACCACATACGACAGAAAAACCTCAAAAACAGCCTGCCTAAAACGAAATGAAGAAAAAACAAAGTATAGTATAGAGCGACACGTCCTTTTCAATCCAGGAGTATAGAATTCTTTTTATTAGATACTTTTGCTTTCATATAAACACATAATATCACCTTTTATATCAGTTTCTATCACTTCTGCCACTTTTTTATTACTGGCAGTGTTAGAAAATAAGTCAAACCTTTCGATGATTAATGATAGTGGTTGGTTTGCCTGTCAATAATATTCAGGGGCTTAAGCTGGCACAATGTTGACTCAAGTAAAGATGCATAGGGGTTGTTGGTTATTGCTGAGATAAATTCGTCATCAATACTGCGCACTCAGCGTGAAACGATAGCATCAAATTCATATCTGGTCTGTATTTTTCGTTTTGTACGTTTGAGAAAATAGGTCAATAGTGGTTTTTATAGGTACTATCCGCACGTGGGAACATGTCCACGGTATATTACATCTTTTATCCGTTCATGGAAACAAGTCTACATAATTAGAAATATCAGTTAATACTTATCTTAAACGAATGAATTCATTCCTTCCACGATCAACTCCTACGCAGCATATGACCGCCGGGTCGATATTAAATTCTTCGGCCAGGATATGTACATCAACAATGCTTAAGACGAACTGTTGATCCGGCACCCGACTTCGTTCAACTTCTAATTCTTTTATCCGGCGACAAATTTGTGTTCTTGCATGATAGGGTACGGCGTTAAACTGGCGCACCATATCTGCATCGCTCATAATGCTTCCAGATAAAGCGCGATGACACTCCGCAAAGTCATGGAAACTTGCACGAGTTATATCCTTAAAAATGATGCGTTTTCCTTTGGAGGTCTTTGCCTTTGCTTTTAGGTTCGCTTTATTTTTGGACTCCCAAAATTTTCGAACGTCTTCAAAATGCACATCAATATTTGGCAACAGCGCCTTGATTATATCTCGCTCTGCCTCATTGTAATAATAGAAGGTGCATTGCTTAACCTTGGACTCATTAATAATTTTAAATAGATGCCTGTCGTTATACGGAGATAGCCCCAGTATAAATAATTCTCCATCGATGTCGCGAAGGGGCTGGATTGGATAAAGCTCCGCGAATCTCAAATCGGGGTTTTCGAACTTAAGTATAATAGACTCTTTCATCCGAGCCACAAGAATGTTTCTGTCATTCTCCCAGGAATCAATGTCATCATGAACTGCCGGATTTTCTTTATATGCAATGGCCATTTTCTCTACTGCGGCATTTACCAACTCACCCTCTTGCATGGAGTACTGTTTATAATCTCCGCTATAAGTTGTAAGAGCGGTTGAGTATAGATGTGCATAATCTTCGTCAATGACCGAATCCACGTAAGGTTGATCCGATAGCATATTTCTGAAAGAGTCGGGATTGTAGACATCTCGTCTTGTTACAAAGTCGCCGTGAAGATGGAGAACTGGAACACCAGTCGCCATTTCGATGTTGGTATCATAATTGGTTGTGAAAATGACATCGAATTCCTGCAGCCACGTAATAAATTCCGGGGAGTACTTATTGCTCAAGGTATTGACCTTCCCATTGTCATAAATTGCATTCAGGAAACAGCATTTCATGGCCTCTCTTACCACATACCGCTCAGGATTCACAATACCGATTCGATGACATAACAAGTCATGGATAAGATAATAATCCTCAAATCCAACGTCAGTTATTTTTAACGATCTTCTATCCTTATACTTGTTTTTAAATTCCTCTAATGACTCTCTTTCGGTGGTACTGTTTGCATACTTGTCATAGCCACCCTTGATAATTCGGGAGATTTCTAAAAACAGATAACCAATATAACACTTCGCCTCGATGGGGTCGTCTGTTATTATATACTTCGGGAAATTGGGGTCTTTGAAGCACTTAAGTGCCCGTAAAACAATTGCAGCATTACAACAATCATACCCTCCATGCTGAATGTTAATCCCATTACCTGTAAGAAGATATTGTTTCATTCATATAACTCCTTAAGCATTAATTAAATGTTTACTCGTAAAGTGATACCATTTTCTTGAACTTTCCCAACTATGTCGACATTGTATCATACATGCTGATGCATCAGCCTATATTAAATATGTGAATATCCGCCTAAGGTTAATTTAATCCTATGATAGTATTTATTTATTGATCGATGGTTCTGATCTAATCTGACAACGTCTTTACTTTCTGCAGATAGATGGTCTCGCATTTTAGTGCACCGAAAAAGATTTTGATCACCGCATTGTCATAAGCATTACCTTTAGCGCCCATCGATTGATTGAAGTTTGATTTTTTCAAATAATTTCGATATCTGGGTTATTGGTAGAGGAGGCTCTGATCAGAACTATACCGAATTATGCATAGTTCTGATTGATGTTCTCAATATCGCTGCCATGATTGTATGCAACTTCTTCAGAACCAGGGGATCCTGCATTCCATGAGTGAGCCCGGTTCGCCTTTTGATAATGCAATCGCGGAAGCCTTCTTTAAATCGGTTAAAACAAAACTGGTTTATCCCTATAAGCATAAGAGTAAAGCTGAAATGAAAGTTCTGTTGAGTAACTATATTGAAGATTATTACCCAAAAGAGCGAATTCATACGTCTCTAGGTATGACGCCATATCATTATGAGCAGATAATTTTATTAGGCAAGTAATTTATCTTAGCGTCAAGTAAAGTGTTGTATTTCCACAACTAATCGGATTGAGAGTTTCAACCACAGTTTAAGAAAAGTCACTAAAGCCAAGGCTGCTTACCCTTCGGATACAGACCTACTAAAATCTCTGTACTTAGCAATCAAGGATATTACTATAAAGCGGGATGTAATTCATGATTGAAAAAGCATCTTTGGATAATTGATGATTCTTTTCTCTGATAAGATCAAGCCTGAGAATTATAGATAAAAAAGCCGATTCCAGACATCTTTACAGATCTTAGAATCGACTATTATACTTTTTGTGATTGGACGGATTACAGTTTGCCGATTGATTTAGGCTGTACCGTCAGACCGATTTGATAACTACTGAGGGATACACAAAATTTCTTACACTACCATCACTGTGTGAAAAGTTGATTAACGTAATATCTATAGAAAATCAATTAACTCTTTTAGCGTATTATATCCCATCTCATTAACCTGTTTCATCATTGCCGAAGAATAACAGTTTTCGTATCCAAGCTTTTCAACCGAAAGTATAAAGGATTGAATACCTTTAACATGTTGTATTTGCTCAACCTCCCTCTTCTGCACACAATTAAGCGCATCCCAAAAAAGTTGATTTTTAATTGATCTGCCAACGGTCAACTTGCGTTTCCCAAAATCCTGTTTGGTAATATTAATGCCAGTAATCCTTACATGATTTGAGACATTCAAATTATAAGAACGTGTTTTATGTTTATTTAATTGTAACCCGTACCGTACAAGGATTGCAGCAGCGGTAGCAATTACTTGGCCTTCGAGATCAGTCATTTTTTCTTGTGTATCACACTGAAAAGAAACTACCATATCATCAGCATAACGTGTATATATCATATTTTTAAATTTTAATTTTTTTAGAGTGCCATAAAATATATTGTCAAATTCCTTTAAATAAATATTTGATAATATCGGTGAGGCTATAAAGCCAAGTGGCAACCCTCGACTGTTAACGCTGCAGCGATCAACGATGTCGATACATTCCTTTTTGCTTATTTGTCCGGATTTAATCAAGTTTATCTCGTGATATATTTTTTCTGATAATTGTTTATGACATATATGAGGAAAGAAATCCTTAATATCGAACATAATAAAATAATCGTTATACATATGAGCAAGTGCATTGTGGTAGATAGATCTTCGCTTAATATATCCTTTTGCAAAAATCGATGGCACAAATCTTTGCTTCAGAAATAAATTAATCTTTTTGTGATAAATGCGTAGGTCACAATCATCAGAACGATATGCAACTATTTTTCTTATTTTGTTTTTGGCTCTAATGTGACGAACAACTATATCTGGATGTTGAATGTTCATATTTTCAATCTCCCAAACTCGGTTGAACAATTTGAATAGATCAAACCTTTCAGTTCTTCTTTACAATCATCTAAATTATTAGATATTCTAATCTTTCGTCGATATCCTTCTAACTCTTGATCTTGTTCCAACCCAATTAAGTCGATTGCTTGAAGCATATATAAATAATATCCTACCGCTTGGCGCAGTTTACAAACGTTGGTGCCTTTTAGAGTGGTTTTTATAGGGTACTGTTGAACCTCTAACCCTTCTTTTTCTGCAATAGTATTTGATAATATTTCTTGATATTTCTCGCAGATAAAAGAAACATGATCTTTGATAGCCTTTGTCTGCCTAAATTCTTTTCTATATTCTTCGACAAAAAACAAAGAAAGTAATTGGATTTTGAGAGTGTCCACATGAACAAACACTTCGATTTCATTTTTTGTCATATGAACATTATAGTTTACAACATTAGAATCAGTATTCGGTTTACCAAAAGGGCATTTCATAATCTTTAGCTGTTTTTTAGCTTTTTCAGGTTTAACGAACGAAATAATCTGTTCGCTAAGTTTTTCTCCTATTTCATTGTTATGAAAGTATGTGTTATAGTCGCTTTTTTCAGCGGACAGTCTATTGACTTCTATATCTGGATAATAAACAATCTGTTTACCAATTTTTGTATTCTCAGATTTCCGATTCATAAACGCCAGCTTAATAAAGCCCGATATTTTGCGCTCCTCAATTGAAATATCATCTGGAACAAGTACACATATTTTGGGGGATAAAGCAGGGTTAATTGCAAACATGCCCAATTCTGCCGCAGTAGAAATCGTTTCATGTATTATAATAATCTTATTGGCGAAAAGAGAAGCTAATTGTTCAACTTCAGCAAGTCCATTAAGAAAAGCATCATCATACGCAAGGTATTGCATATTTGTACGTCCAAAAACAAAGTTTTCTTCCAGTATTATAACCCTACAATTCTCTATATTTTTCTTCAAAAACTCTTTCAAAATAATACGTTTTTCTCGATGATCGGTCTTATCGTACTTATTGCCACACAAAAAAACAATATTCAAAAAATCACAATATGAAAATGAATTGTTATACACCAACAAGTGCACGTCACTCCTTTCTGAATGGCATAAAAAAGAACTCCACTTGAATTTGGTACAATTTATTGAAAGGTCTGATAACAGTAACGGCGTTCCTGTTGATCGCGGAGTTCCGCGGGCAACAGGGTTGTCGATGCTGTTTTCTGTGCCTCTTCGTAGCATGGCTGGAAGCCATCCAAATTCAACAAATTGTAGTTACAATAACCTTAAAAGCTAAGGCGGCAACTTGCCTTACTGGAGTTCTGTACGCAAGTATATCATCCATATAAAGTAATATCAAATTTTTCTATGCGATTAAAGATATTTTTAGTTCTTTTATCATCAACTGGATACGGATTTTCGACTGGATATTCAATATCTTTAAGAAAATCTTTGCTTCTCGTGGTTGCTTTGTAATAATAGTCAATCAGTGTTATGTATTTGCATATTGTTACTTTGCTGAAGCCTTCTTTTTTCTTCATTTCTTCCCAGCATTTATCTTTTGAAAAAATAAAGTTTAAAATAAAGATGAAGTCATTAATCTCCATTAAGGTGTCAGAAAATAAACTTATATATTTTTTATGGGGATAAAGCTCAATGCCCTCCCCATCAAAAACTTCTCCATTAATTTCAAATCTCACTGTACACATAACGCCTTTATAAAGCGCTATAAACTGTTGCAAAAACCAGTCAATATCATCATTGTCCATATCGAGTATCGTGTTTATTATCTGCAAATCCGAAATATAGACACGTTGTTTTCCACTAACAAGCAACAGCTTTGCTTTTTCTTGCTTCTTTACTATAAACTGGCTCGTTGTCTTATAGCCCAAAGGTACAACAGGAATAAAGCAACTAAAAATCGTGTTTTCTTTCTGAATGTCAAAATCCTCTCGGGATATTCTATATATATCGTCAATTGTATTAAGAAAACTCATTAAAATAGCTCCATTTTTACTAGATTATAGATACAGTATATACTAAAAGCAGATGGTCGACAATCAAAAATCTAGCATATAGCAGAATAGAAATGTCGCTCAAAAGGTATATTGACAAGTGAAAGTTAGGTCATTAAATCAAAAAAATAACACCTCAGATGGAACGGAACTAAGTCATATCAATTTCTTTAAATATGTTATCTAAAATTGTTTTTGCTTTAGCCTCCAGAGTCTCTGCAATCTTTATGTTTGCCATACACAAGTTTTATTGTGGCTAACGATAACACTCAGAGAGAAACAGTTAGTCGATTAGAAGCAGCAACTCACCAATATCTTAGTTCCAAGTAATCGAACAAAGATCGAAATTACACGCGATCAATAGGAGCAAGTAAATCTTTCGGAGAAATAATCATATATTTACTTTGATCTTTTATGGAAGAACGCCAAGTTTCCTACATTTCTTTGCCACTACACGAATATGCCTTATATAATAGCTCCATGTTTTCTGCTGGTATAACATGAATGTGCATATAGTCATCGGCTTTAATAGTTTCGTATCTTTGTTAGTAATCATCTGTTCTGCCCAGAGAGTTTGACGCATCAATTGGTAAAATGGTTCAAAATAGAAAACATCATGATTATCCGTTTTCAATTGAGCTGCTTTGTTTATCAATTCGGTGTAGCGATCCTTGCGAGTTTTCCCTTTTTTGCCACCTGCCTTGTTTTCGTTATTATATACCTCGACATATTTCCATTCTATCGGAAACAGGATTTTCCGCCCGTCTTTATGTACCCCATAAATAAAAGCATCAATAGATGTGCAATTACTGCCTCTTGTTGAAGTAATCTCATTGAGGTGATCGATATCACTAACGGCTTCAAACTGTATATCGGCAGGCTTATATTGGTCAGTTGTTACTCTTAGGACATCTGTGATATCCGGTGAAATACGCTTTACAATGGATAAAACAGCATCTTTATCTTCTCGTATCGGGAACAGGTGGTTTAGGCACGCAACCTGAGACGAAAGAGTATGGTTTGTCAGTTTACCGTTCCACCATGAAATTCTGTTTTTTAAAAGTAATTCAAAATATCATTGTTTACTTGAGTATAGAGATTATCATTGCAGTCCTTCAATACAAATGGATAGGGTTTACTTCTGAACACTCCACCACCAGTATCACCGCAAAAAACATAACTGTTTTTTATAATATTTTCTGCACGACAGTACTGTTTATTTTTGTACCTCATATGATCCATCCCCACCCTTTCACTATCAATAATTTATCGTTTTAATGGAAATAGTTTAATAACCCTGAGAATCAATACTCCTCACTCAAAAAGAAATCCGCCATGTGCACGATCTTGACACCATTGATGTTACCAGCGGCAAGCTCATCAAGCGTCACAACATACTTGGGGTAGTGGTCTTTAATTTTAAGAAGATTTGCAACCTCTCTGTCGGATTCCTCCGGCAGTCTGCGACATACCTGAATATAAATGCGTTCATCACGACGTGCTGCCACAAAATCTATTTCTTTGGTTTCGAGTTTGCCGATATAGACCTCATATCCCTTTCGGCGCAATTCAAAGTAGACGATGTTTTCAAGCATCGATGCAATCGACTTCGGATTGAAACCCATTATGCAATATTTTAGAGAAGCATCGGCAAGATAGAACTTTTCCTGCGTTTTTAATACTGACTTCCCCTGTAAATCGTATCGTGGGCAACGATAGATAACAAAGGCTTTTTCTAACCATTCCAGATAGTTATATACAGATTCTACGGAGAGCGAACGGCCTTCGCTTTTCAAGAATTTCACGATGGCGTTGGCGGAAAAAGTCTTGCCTACATTCTCAACAATGAATCTTACAACACGGTTGAACAAATCAAAGTTTGTGATGTGGTGTCGCCTTGTAACATCATTCGATATAACCGAGTTATAGATGCCTTCCACAATCTGATATGCTGAGCGTTCGTCAAAATTGCCTCGGGCAACAATCGGAAATCCACCCATACGAATATATTCGTTCAAGAGTTCTTTCTGGGAAAGCTTACTTGATTTTTTGAACTCTAAATATTCAGCAAAGGACAGTGTAAATATCGGAATCGAAATATATCTGCCCGTTAGATAGGTGGATATTTCACTTGACATCAGCTTGGAATTTGAACCGGTTACATAGATATCTGTATTTGCATTTTCCAGCAGACTGTTGATGGCTTTTTCCCATCCTTCTATTTCCTGCACTTCATCCAGCAAAATATAGTACCGATCATCGTCAAACATTTTTTCCTTAATGCCGTTGTACATATCTTTATCAGTCATACCATCATCAAAATCCTCTGCTGTATATCGCATACTGATGATATGATCTGCTGGAGTACCGCTTTCCAGCAAATCGTCCCGCAACATTTCTAAAATCGTTGATTTTCCGCAACGCCGAATTCCCGCCAGTATTTTTACAAGCGGCACATCACGGTAGGTTTTCAGGGTCTTCATATACTTTGATCTGATAATCATGATATCGCCTCCCTTATCTAATAGTATAACCAAAAATTCTAGAAATATCTAATAGTTTTTACTTAAAACAAGCAAAAACTTATCTCAAAGACTTTCTTTTTTGGTTCGATATAACGGCAAGGCACAATCGGGGAGGATCCCGGTCATTATTTGACCAAGAGACCTTCTGTAAATGTTAATTAAAAACTAGATCACTTCAAATAGTAGTATCCTTTCAGCAGCTACTGAGATGATAATCAGAAGGAAGTAATTAAATTGAGGCAGAAACCAAAAATCATTCTGGAGCATATTAACGGAAGGAGCAAAATGAGAGCGATAGGCCATGTTTTCGACCTATTCCCGCACACAACTGAACACCCTCAAAAACATCTATATTACTAATAATTTTTAACAACCTTGCTTCCAACCAAAATATCCACTAGATGCCTATTGTCTTTTCTTATAAAAGCCATCAGAACATAGATAATTGCAAGAATCATCGACAAAGCGAAAAAGATCATGGAAAAAGGAGTATCAAAGTCGTTATAAATGCCATTAATTGTGCTCATATGTCCAAATTGCCAGGGGAGAAATTTAAATATATTTCTAATAATACTTCTTTTCATTGGCACGTCTTTGTAAATAACCTTCAGATTTGATTTTCTTTTACCCCAGGAAGCAAATTTTTTTGAGCCTTCCATAATTGAAAAAATGATAATTATTGGAATCACAGATGTGAAGGTTGCAATTAATTGCAATTGAGAGTTTGTAAGCTCTGGTATTCCCTTTAGCACCAGAAAGCAAAAGGAAATTGCAATTATAAATAAAAGCAACAAATAAGCACAAATAAACAACCAGTCAAAAATCAGAGATTTGAACCTGAGCAACACTCCTGATGCTTCGTTAGTTTTCTTTTTATCAGAGTTCATTAAATCTCCTCTCTATAAATTTTCCCGTTTTTTAAATTGTTTTCTAAAACACTCTTTATAATAATTTTTTCTATTTAGAATTACCTCAAAGCTAAGTATTTTCAAACCTACTAACTTACACACTTGCCCTCTCCACACGTTCTCACATAAAGCAGCATATATGTACCCTAGTATGTTAACCTCAATCTACGGTTTAAATCAATCTTAAATATGAAAAAATTCTTATAATTATAGAAATAAGTTAGAAAATAAAAAACCGCTGGAACTATTCAACAAAAATACTCCCATGTTATCTGGTTTTTAAAACCCAAAAAGCGAATTCAATATTATTCTTAATGCCAATATCATATGACATCTTTTTCAAGACAAAACTATTGCCAAAGCATCATACATTAACAATGCAAAAGACATACTTTCCGATTAACAGAAAGTATGTCTCTTTTGGTCGAGGTGAAGGGACTCGAACCCCCGACATCCTGCTCCCAAAGCAGGCGCGCTAGCCAAACTGCGCTACACCTCGTTATTAAATTTTTGCTTGCAGTCGTTGCTGTTTTTGACCGCTCGACCATTATAACCAAAGACAGATAAAAAAGCAACACCGAAAACAAAAATTGTTATTAATCAGTGATAATGTCATGGTATAAATCATCAAGGAAAATGTCACCACCGATGCAAAAATTATTTTCAGACCAGGAAATATCTGATTGTGTCTGCTAAAAGTATCATGAGAGGCATTGTTATAATGGATACTATCGTGGTTAAAGTTATCGCATGTGTTGCTAAAATAACATTTTGCCGGAACCTGGTCGCAAACAAAGCGGTTGCTGCTGCGGTAGGTGCACTGGCAGGTATTATACAGGCTATTAGAAGATCTCTTTCTATCGGCAAAAACACAAGGCCTGCCATTATTATCAGCGGGATAATTATCAGGCGCCAGAGGGCGACCTTATAATTCATTTTATTTTTCCAAATTTCGATTAAAGAATTGTTTGCCATTTGTGCTCCAATAATGATCATGGCAATCGGAGTATTAAGGGCTGCCAGGCTTGATATGACTGTTGCGGGAACCTCCGGCAGCATGATGCCGCCTATAAAGAAAAACATTCCTAAGGACATGCCTATTGTTCCCGGGTTCAGGAGAGCTTTTCTGGCATTTACTGATTTGGTGTCTCCTGTCATTAGAATCATACCGTATGTCCACTGTACTATATTAAATACTGCAATATAAGCTGAGCCGTAAAAAACACCCATTGGGCCTAGAACTGCAAATAGTAAGGGAATACACATAAAGCCGCAATTTGAAAAAATAACGGCAAATCTTAAAACCTTGCGGTTTGATTCCTCTTGGCCTTTGAATAGAAAACGACAGATAACTATGCCTACAAGGTGTGTTACTATTGCACTGGCGGCTGATATCAATAGTCCTGATAACAGATCTATCGAAAAAGGCATCTGAAATGAATCAATAATTACACAAGGTGTAACAATCATTAACAGCAGTTGGGTCATCTGCTTAACACCTTGCTCATTAACCCATTTCAATCTGGCCATTACAAGGCCAACACTTATTAGCAGAAATAATATAAAAACCTGGGTAGCCACAACCAGAGCACTTTCAATTAACATCTATAAATAACCTTTCATTACTTTCAAACAAATTCAATCCTGAACATAAATCATTTCATTATTTTTACATAATACTCGTTAACAGGCAACAGACAGAACACACAAAATGCGGACTATGACAACTATTACGCTCCTCACCGGACATATATGCGGCAAAAATTTTGCCTGACACGTAGTGCCAGGCAATTGTTGCGTTTTAACTCTTCATAACAGAACTTCTCGTTTTTCTTAAATGCCAAGTTTAAAAGCCAGATCATTCCAGCGTAGCTGATCACGCAGTTGATTAAGATCAAGCTTATCATGTATATGGACAAATTCTATGCCTGTCATTTCGGCATAGTCTCGCATCTGTTCGGCAGTAAGGGCATAGCTCATTACCGAATGATGTGCTCCCCCACTCAAAATCCAGGCTTCGGCTGATTTTTGCAGATCGGGTGCCGGTTTCCACATTACACGGGCAACAGGCAGCTTAGGCATATCCTTTAGTGGTGGCTGGGCAACACAGTCATTAACTATCATGCGCATACGCCCGCCCATATCTATCAGTGATACCAGTATCGCTGGTCCTGTAGCACCGTCAAAAACAAGTCGTGCCGGTGGATTGCGATTACCTATACCCAGTGGATGGACTTCTATTGCCGGACGATTAGAGGCTATAGAGGGGCAAACCTCCAGCATATGTGCTCCCAGAACCATTTCGCTGCCAGGCTCCATATGATAAGTGTAATCTTCCATAAAAGAGGTTCCGCCTTCAAGCCCGTCTGCCATTACTTTCATAATATGTGACAGACATGAACATTTCCAGTCGCCCTCGGCGCCGTAACCGATTCCTTGAATCATCAGATCCTGAGCAGCCAGACCTTCAAGTTGTTCCAGTCCGTGAAGGTCTTCAAAAGTCGAGGTAAAAGCTGAGAAGCCGCCTTTTTCCAGGAAGGTGCTCAATCCGACTTCCATTTTTGCCTGATAACGGACAGGGGCAAGGTCGTCGGCATTAATATCGTATTTTTCTTTGTATGCTTCCATCTGCTGATCAATCTGCTCTTCGGTAACCTGATCAAGAATTCCGGCCAGATCACCTACAGGATAATAATTTACAGACCAGCCAAAAATCTTTTGTGCTTCGACCTTATCTCCTTCGGTGACTGCTACCTCGCGCATATTGTCACCAAATCTTGCACATTTGAGATTTTTACCAGCCTGTACACCAATCGCAGAGCGCATCCAGCCGCCTATCTTGTCAAGCACGGCCTGATCCTGCCAGAATCCAACAACTATTTTGCGTGGTATGCGTAGTCTGGCGCCAATAAAGCCATGTTCTCTGTCACCATGGGCAGATTGATTGAGATTCATAAAATCCATATCAATTTCTTCCCAGGGGATATCTCTGTTAAATTGAGTGTTTATATGAAGCAAAGGTTTGGTTAGACGGCTGAGGCCATTTATCCACATCTTTGAAGGTGAAAAAGTATGCATCCAGGTAATTACACCGGCACAATTACGATCCTGACTTGCAGCCTCCATAACCTCGGTTATCTGATCAGGTGTTGCTACTATTCCCTTGTTTATAAGCTTACCGGGCAAAGCAGACTGCTGATCAAGCCAGTCGGTCATGATCTTGCTATGTTCTGCAACTTGTTTTAAAACATCTTCACCATAAAGATGCTGACTTCCTGTTATAAACCAGAATTGATAATTTTTCAAATTCATTAAAATATACCTCCGTTGTTCTAAGAAGCTCATTCAAAAATGTGAATGGCTTTATTTTCGTAAACGAAAAGCAGATAAGTACGACAAAAACGAAATAACTGATTTAATTATAACCCAATCTATTCTTGTCGGTATTCCAAATATTTATCAAATTATTTCAAAATAATATGAACATACTTGAAATCGTGATAAAATTGCCTGTGTAAATAAGTTTATCGAAAGAGATGAGGAGTTTATTATGTCTGCAAGAGAAAATCTTTCCTGTAAATCACTGTTTGATATCAGTCATTCCCTGGCTGGTAAATATCTTGAAAATATCAATTTTGCCTGGGAAGCTCTGCCATTGATAAAGCAGTGGATATTGGAAATAGGGCCTACACTTCCAACTCGTGATTATGAGCAGATTTCTGATAATATCTGGGCAGCAAGAAGTGCCCGCATTGCTCCTTCTGCAAGTTTGAACGGTCCTTTGATCATTGGTCCTGAAACAGAAATACGCCACTGTGCTTATATCAGAGGCAATGTTCTGATCGGAGAGGGTTGTGTTGTCGGTAATTCAACTGAACTGAAAAATGTTATCCTGATGGATAAGGTTCAGGTTCCTCACTATAATTATGTGGGTGATTCTATTTTGGGATACAAATCTCATATGGGAGCTGGTGCAATCACTTCAAATGTCAAGTCTGATAAAACTCTGGTCAAAGTACGTGTAGAAGATGAGGTTATTGAAGCAGGATTAAAGAAATTCGGAGCAATGATAGGAGATCATGTTGAAATAGGCTGTAACAGCGTACTTAATCCCGGAACTGTCATTGGTGCAGAATCAAATGTTTATCCTCTTTCTATGGTTAGAGGTTATGTACCGGCAAAAAGCATATATAAAAATAATGGTGATATCGTAGAAAAAATCGAAAAATAAACATATCAGTCTTTTGCCAAATCAAAACTATGATTATAAAAAAACTCGTTGTCTGACAAAAAAATTGGACAACGAGTTTTTAAGTTATCATTATAAAGTGATTATTAAGATAAAAAATTATCAGTATGATTCACTCAGTATGATTCACTCAGTATGATTCACAGTGAACTTCAAAGTGTGCTGTAGGATGCTTACATGCAGGGCAAACAACAGGAGCTTCTGTACCTTCATAGATATAACCGCAGTTACGGCATTTCCATTCGACAGGAGCATCTTTCTTAAACACTTTATCTGTTTTAATATTTTCAGCAAGTTTAAGATAACGGGTCTCATGACGTTTTTCTACTTCTGCAACTTCGCGGAAAGTTTTGCCAATATCTGCAAATCCTTCTTTTTCTGCTGTCTCAGCAAAAGCTATATAAAGATCAGCCCATTCTTCATGCTCACCTTCAGCTGCTGCGATCAGATTATCATATGTTGTACCAAAAGCAACTGGATATGAAGCTGTTATCTCAATCGGAACTGCTTTGGCAGCTTTCAGATCATTTGCGATATGCTTATAGAAAAGCTTTGCATGTTCTTTTTCATTATCAGCTGTTTCAATAAAGATTGCTTCAATCTGACGATAACCTTCTTTATTTGCAACAGATGCGAAATATGTGTAACGATTACGTGCCTGTGATTCACCGGCAAAAGCCTTCATCAAATTCTGAATAGTCTGTGTGCCTTCTAATTTAGCCATAATAATAGTCCTCCTTAATAAATTAGCATCAATTTTAACTATTAGCTCCGTAGACTAACAGTTAAATAATACCTTACTAAGAAATATTCTATCATAACCATGTTTATCTGCAAGCATATTTATTAACTGTCAGGAAGTGGCAAGTTCGCTTTTGTCAACAATTTTCCAAATTTTGTATGTCTTAAAAAGGTTTCGCAGAGGTTGGAAAAATGATTTTTTTTGCTTTTTTTTCACTGTCTGATCTCCTTCCAAACAACTTGTTTTCCTAGATTTTTACTTGGTTTTATTTTTCTTAATATTTCTTTATATCTCTGTTTTATATATATTCTCATTGAATTTATGACCAAAAATACTGTTATACTATCCATCTCAATTCTCCTGAGCTGTATTTGTTTCTACCGGTATGGGGAAAGTCACAATTGTTTTGAACAAATCGCCGTCAATCTCTATGGCAAAGCTTCCGTTTTGCAATTCGGTAAGGCTGCGGGCAATAGAAAGTCCAAGACCGTTTCCTTCTGTGTTTCGGGCACTATCACCTCGAACAAACCTCTCCATTAGTTCTTCGCTGCTGATATTAAGCTCATATTTTGAAATATTCCTGATCATTATTACTGCTCTTGATTGATAAATGTTGTTTATATAGTCAGTTCTTATCGTCAAATCAAAATATACTCTGGTTTCGGGCTGCGCATATTTGATCACATTATTCATAATATTATCGAGCACGCGCCAAAGTAATCTTCCGTCTGCCATTATACTGACTGGATATTCAGGGAAATTTGTTACCAGATTCAGATTGTTTTCTTTAAGCTTTTCTTCATATTCACCGATAGTCTGATTTATAAGAACCTTAAGCTCACAAGGTTCAGGATTAATTTGAATATTACCTGTAGATGCCTTTGATGCCTCTACCAGATCCTCGGTTAATTTTTTTAGTCTATGACTATGTTTATCAATGATTTCTATATAATCTTTAATATTCTTATTATCTGTTTTTTCTTTTTTGAGCAGATCGGTATAGTTAATTATTGAAGTCAAAGGTGTCTTAATATCATGAGATACATTTGTAATCAACTCTGTTTTGAACCTTTCACTTTTTAACCTGTCTTCAACAGCCCCTGCCATGCCCATGCTTATATTATTCAAATCCTGGGCATGACGTTTGAAATCACCAAACATATATTCTGAATCCACTTTGAATTCCAGATTGCCAGTTGCAATTTTTTGCCCTGCCTCCTGTAATCTGCGCAAATTTATCGCAATTACTACAATAAAAACAGCAATAAAAACACGACTTATAAACCAGAAAAAATATACAGATGAAACACCATAAATTGTTGCAACAATACCTATAAATTCCAGGAAGCACCAGCCTAGCAGAAACAATACAACTTTCCATACAAGCGGCAATTTTGCTATGGTGTATTTTGTATAAGTGATTATTTTTCTGATTTTTCTAACAAAAAACCTTAGCACTTTATATGTAATTGTATTTTTTAGCAGTTTATGTTTTTTAAGACGTACAGAAATTGACATAGCAAAAGGAATTATTAGTAAAACATCTAAAACAATAAAAATACCTGCCACAACCAAGGATGTTATCTCATGATAAATAAAATCAAAAACAATTAAAGCTTGCAAAACAAACATTATTGCATAAAGAGAAGTTAAAATTTCCAGAGGTATTTTATCGAAAAATCGTTCATGTATTTCCGTACTGTCTTTTTGCCTGCCGGCACTTATCATCAAGAATACAAAGAGCATTATTGATAAAGCTAAGGTACCTGCAGCTATGCCTATAACCAGATAGCGCAAAGAATATGCCGTCTCAACAAATAAATTTGCATAGTATAAACGGTCCTGGGCTATCATTTCTTCAAGAACGAAACCTTCTATATAATATGGTTTTCCCTCTAATAAAATTTCCTGCTGCGCTTCATGATCATAATTCCATATGTCATGAGAAACTTCCTGACTTACTTTAAGAATATATTTTTCGTCTTTATAATCATTGAAAACAACTTCACCTTCTGAGTTTTTTAAAATGAATTTCATATTTAAAGTATTATTATCATAGGAATAATATTCATTCTTATAATAACGAATACTTTGTGGATCCTCAGAATCATATTCCCAATCAAATGCTTGTGCCATGCTGTTATAGGCAACATCTTGCAATATTTCCGTTCTCGTTTGCTCATATGTTCTCGTATAGAAATTAAAATTATACATTATAATAGCAGCAACAAAGTTTAGTAAAAATATTGAAAAAGACAAAAACAGTAAAACAAAGGCAAAAGATTTTGCCAGAAAATTCTGTGTTATTTTGTTCATTTTCGAGTCCTCCAATTATCAGCTGTTAGACAGCTTGTAGCCTTGACCCCAAACAACCTTAAGATATCTGGGCTGAGCCGGATCTATTTCTATTTTTTCACGCAAATGTCTGATATGGACGGCTACGGTACTTTCTGAGCCGTATGAAACTCCACGCCAGACCTGATTATATATCTGCGCCGGAGAGAAAACCTGGCCTGGGTTTTGCATAAATAATTTTAAGATTGAATATTCTGTTGGTGTAAGATTGACCTGTTCACCATCAAGCATAACTGTTTTCTCAATATCATCCAGTTCGATCCCACCGATACGTATCTGTTCAGGTTTAATTTTGCCTGCTCCCAGCTGCAAATACCGCCTGAGCTGTGATTTTACCCTTGCCTGAAGCTCTATAGGATTAAATGGTTTGGTTACATAATCATCCGCACCATTATTTAAACCCATAATTTTATCAACGTCTTCACTTTTAGCCGTTAAAAGAATTATTGGTGTATTGAAATTTTCGCGAATTCTGTTCATCGCCATAATGCCGTCCATGACCGGCATCATTATATCCATCAGAATCAAATGAATTTCATTATTCTCAACAATTTTTACAGCTTCTGCACCGTTGAAAGCTTCAAACAGTGTGTAATTATCTGACATAAGATATATTTTCAAAGCAGATACTATATCTTTTTCGTCATCACAGATCAGAATATTATACATAAGCAACCCTCCGGATTTATTATGCACTAAAATGTTTTAAAATGTTTTACCGAAATTCTTAAGATTTGTTTAAGATTGTATCAAGCGATTGATCAAACATGTTCCAGGGAAGATTTTCCGCAGGCAAAGCAGATAATATAATTATCTCTTTTTGTGTTGGGTGTGAAAATGATAGTTCATAGGAAAACAAAGCAAGATCTGTATGAACTTTTCCATCTTTGTCCGTGGTTTTAGTGATAAAATCAGCTAAGCCGCCATAACGTCCATCACCTAATATCGGCCAGCCTCTATGAGATAGCTGAACTCTTATCTGATGACCTCTGCCACTGCCAAGTTTTATTGAAAGAAGATTTATATTCTGCTGCTTAATCCTAATTTTTGCCAGCAAGCAATACTCGAGATCAGCAGCTTTAGCTTTACTGAAATCTTTAGAATTCTGACTTACAACAAAAACCTTGCCTGTTTTTTCATTTTTCCAGAGATAATCACGGCAAAAACCTGATTCAGGTATATTATCACCTTGAACAACTGCAAGATATTTTTTGCCGATTTTGCGGTTACGAACCTGTTCCGAAAGTCTTGAAGCAGCCTTAGAGGTTCTGGCAAAAATCATCACTCCGGAAACAGGCTGATCAAGCCGGTGGACAAGCCCCAGCCAAACTTCACCAGGTTTTTGATATTTTTCTCTGATATAGCTTTTCAAAGCAGTCAGAATATCGGGAGTATCTGAACCATCCGCCTGGGAAAGCATTCCCGCCGGTTTTACAGCGCCAATAAGATGATTATCTTCATATATAATCCTAATCAAATATCCCTGATATTCATAAAAGGAAGCTTCGCTCTTATCCCCCAAGTAGCGATCGCTCATCGTAAGGTCTCCTCACATAAACAATTTGCAATCAAAATATCACAATCCCGACAATCAAGGCTGCCAGCGTGCAGTACACCCACATGGTAAAACCAGGCTACGGGCAGTTGCCGGCAGACCAATCTCCTGAGCTGCTGCACTTCCTCCAAGCAAAGGGCATATTGTCAGTCCCAGAATATTGGCCAGAACAGTTGGTGCCAAACCTGTAGTATAAGAATTTATTACAAAAAAGGAGGCTTGTGATCCCAAAAGCAAAGCACATCTTTGCACAAGATCATATAAAGCTTCTTCTATTTTCCACAATTCACCTGAAGGTCCTCTTCCATAAGATGGAGGATCCATGATTATACCATCGTATTTACGCCCTCTTCTGATTTCTCTTTCCACAAATTTGGAAACATCATCAGTAAAAAAGCGCACATATTTATCTTCCAGACCTGATGCGGCCAGGTTCTCTCTGGCTTTGGCATTCATACCTTTTGAAGCATCCAGATGCACAATCTCATCAGCGCCTGCTGCTGCACAGGCGACAGTAGCAGCACCGGTATAGGCAAAAAGATTCAAAACTTTAAACTCTCTGCCCTGAGATTTTGCTTCTTTTATTTTCTGTCCGAAAAATTCCCAGTTTACAGCCTGCTCAGGAAATAAACCTGTATGTTTAAATCCCGTAGGTTCTACCTTAAAAACAAGATCGGAAGGTAAATTATCACCTGCCGGATATTTTACAGTCCATTGTGCAGGTAATTTATTAAAAGTCTGCCACTGTCCGCCACCGCTTTTACTTCTATGATAATGTGCATCTGGTCTTGGCCAGTTTTCCTTGGGCCAGATAGCCTGAGGATCGGGACGCCTTAAGACATAATTGCCCCATCTTTCCAATTTTTCACCATCACCGGCATCAATAAGTTCAAAATCCTGCCATTTATCTGCTATCAGCATATATATCCTCATTTCTACTATCTGAAATTACTGCCTGATTATATCATGTTGTTTAACATATTTCGAACAATTGTGATCATGTCATACATTGATTAATTTTTCGGCTATAATATATATGGAGGTGTTAAAAATGCCAAAAACAGTTCAAATACTTATATGTGATGATGATCCGGTTATACACGAATCGCTGGGTCTTTATTTAGATGCAGAAAGATATGATCACAGATCGGCTTTTGATGGTGATCAGGCCATAGAGCAGGTCAGAGCTAATATGCCTGATTTGATTATCCTTGATCTGATGATGCCAAAAAAGACAGGCACTGAAGTATGTCGTGAAATTCGCAAATTCAGTAATGTACCGATTATAATGTTAACAGCCAAGGGTGAGGAAATCGACCGTGTATTAGGTTTAGAGCTGGGAGCAGATGATTATATCGTAAAGCCATTCAGTCCCCGCGAAGTAATTGCCCGTATCAAAGCTGTATTACGCAGACTGGCAGATCATGTGCAGGAAAGTAATTCCATACTTCGCTTTGAAGGTCTGGAAATAAACCTTGATAATTATCAGGTAAAGGTTCGTGATGAGATTATCGCCTGTACCCCGAAGGAAGTAGAAATACTTCATTTACTAGCTTCTCATCCGGGACAGGTAATGGATCGTGAACAAATCCTGTCACAAGTCTGGGGATACGATTATTTTGGTGATACCAGAACAGTAGACACTCATATCAAAAGAATCAGACAAAAAATTGTTTATGATGGTGCTAAATTCGGTCTGATAACAGTTTACGGAGTAGGTTATAAATTTGAGGTAACCAAATAAATGCATCAAAGTATTTTTTTTCGCAGACTTCTGGCAATGCTGTTGCTTGCGCTTATGCTTTGGACGCTTCTAACGGCGGCCTTTTATAATTATAGTTCACGCCCTATTTTTACTCAGATAAAAGTTTCTGAGCTCAAACCTAAGGCTCAATCACTGGCAGCACTTGCCGGTAACAGCTTTTTGCAGGGAGATCCTTATTTTAACTCTCTTGTCCAGTCATCTTATGATCTTTTTGATGCCTGGACTTTTGTCGTTGACGGAGTAAATATGGAGGTTCATGCAAGCAGTATGCCGGAAGACGGCAGAATAGATCCTGATGAAATTCAGACATATATTGTAGAAAGCTCTTCTTCTCTTTTTGACGGCGAAAATGAATCTGTCTGGTTTACACGCAGTTTAAGAAACACGCGTGAAGAAATGCTGTTCATTGGTGTTCCTATTACTTTCAGATTCGGTAATCAAACAGGAATAATAGGCGCTCTTTATTTTGTCAAACCAATGTCGGAACTTGATGCAGGTTTCAAGAGTATGAATCTGGCACTCATTACAGCTTCTATAACAGTTTTTCTTTTGATGCTCCTGCCTCTTTATCTTGCGGCAGCCAGACTGATAAAGCCGCTTAAGCAGACCAGAGATGTTGCTCTTGCCATGGCTAAAGGTAATTTTAATGTCAGAGCAAATATCCGGCAGCATGGCGAGATCGGCGAACTGGCTTCAACCATGAATCATCTTGCAGATGAACTTGCTGCAACTATCTCCGCATTAACAACGGAAAGAAACAGACTTAGGCAGATTATTGACGGTATGGCAGAAGGAATTCTGGCGACGGACAAAAATGCGCAGATCACATTAACAAATCACATGCTTTGGTTTCTTCTGGGACTGGATAAAAGACATCAGCCTGCGACAATTGAAGATATTATGTCAATTGATAATTTAAAATCAAGTATTATGGAAGTGATTGAAGAAAGAAAAATTAAAACAATTAATATTAAAGCAGATCATAAACTGATAGCTTGTCAGATTGCCCCTATAGAAGAATCAAATGGTATTGTCTGCGGAGCTGTTGCTCTTTTCCGCGATATAACCGAAAGTGAGAGACTAGAGCAGACAAGACGTGATTATGTTGCTAATATTTCGCATGAACTTCGCTCTCCTCTTACGGCTATGAGGGCACTGATTGAACCTCTGAATGAAGGAATGGTTAAATCAGATTCAGATCGGCAAAGATATTATCAAATCCTTTTAAAGGAAACAATCAGATTATCCCGTCTTATCAATGATATGCTTGATTTATCAAGGTTGCAGGCAGGAACTATAGATCTGGAAATAACAACTATTAAACCTAAAGATCTATTGTCTGACCTTGTTATGAAGTATAAAAACAGAGCTGAAGATCTGGGTATGGATCTCAAACTTGATTCTAATGTAGACAATTGTCCGGATGCACTGGGGCAGCCCGAAAGGATTGAACAGGTGTTGGTAATTTTGCTGGATAATGCGATGAAATATACTCAGGAAAACGGTCTGATAGAAATCAAGACACAGTGGGATGAGTATAAAGTAATAATTTCTGTAAAAGACAGCGGTCCCGGTATTGCTCCAGAAGATATTGAACATGTCTTTGAACGCTTTTACAAGGCGGATAAAGCACATGGCCAGCCAGGGACAGGTCTGGGATTAGCAATTGCCAAGGAGATATTAAATGGACACGGCCAGCTAATCTGGGTAAAAAGCCAGCTGAATCAGGGTGCGGAATTTTTCTTTACTCTGGATCGAAAAAAATAAAGTCCGGCAAAAAAAACAAATGATACACAATTTTGAACTCTGTTTGTCACGGCCTGTACACAGACGATTCATAAATAGATCGTAAAATATAGTTGTGACAAATTAACCAGTTTTTTTATTGAAAGGATGCTCATCATGGTTTTAGTTTGTGTAACAGATCAGGAAACATGCAGTCGCCTTATATATGCCGGAAGACGTTTGGCAGATATCAAAAATATTCCTTTAAAAGTAATTTGTGTACAACCGAAAAAAGCAGCCAACTGGCTTGCAAGTGAGGAAGTCGAATATTTATTTAATCTTTCTAAAAAGCTTGATGCAGAAATGATAGTTATATTTAACGATCATCCTGTGGAAGCCACTGCAGACTATATCAGGAAAAACAAAGTTAATTTTGTGATAGTAGGTACACCGCCTCAACCGGGACATAGTGTATTTATTTCTGAGTTGGAGGATAAATTCCCGCAAACTCCTGTTATCACAGTTGATCATGATGGAACTTTGCAAAAGTTGCCATCACTGCACACTGCCTGATATAATGTGCGGATAATTTCTTGTATGAAGATTTTGAGGGATATCAGGTGACGGAAAATATAACAGTAAGACTTAACAAATATATAGCCGATAGTGGCTACTGCAGTCGCCGTGAGGCAGATCAGGTTATTGCAGACGGCAGGGTAACAATTAATGATGAACCGGTTGGACTTGGTGTCAGGGTAAGCGATACAGATATTGTTAAAATTGATGGCGAACCAATTTTGCCAGACGATGATCTTGTTTATCTGGCTGTTCATAAGCCAACCGGTATTACTTGTACAACAGACGAAAGAAGACGTGATAATATAGTAACCTGGATCAATTATCCAAAAAGAATTTTCCCTATAGGCAGGCTGGATCGCGATTCAGAAGGCCTGATTTTTATGACCAATGACGGCAATATAGTAAACAAAATTCTTCGTGCCGGTAATAATCATGAAAAAGAATATATTGTGACAGTTGATAAGGATATAACTGAAGAATTTATAAAGCAAATGTCTTCAGGAGTACCTATTCTCGATACGGTCACAAAACCGTGTAAAATAAAACAGCAAAACGGCAAAACTTTTAAAATCACACTTACTCAGGGATTAAACCGCCAGATTCGCAGAATGTGCGAATACTGCGGCTATAATGTTACAAGATTAATCAGAGTCAGGATAATGCACATTACTCTGGGCAATCTACCTAAAGGCCAATGGCGCTATCTGACTGCCAAGGAGATTAAAGAATTGAAAAGATTAACTGATCACAGTAAAGGTTAATCAATTGTAAAGTTTAATCAAGTCTGAACATAGCTGATCTATGTATAATTAATCAGCTATGTTCAATGCAGGATAGTCCCCGCTAAAGCAAGCGTCACAGAAATTATGACCGTCATCTTGTATCATCTGTCCTAAACTTTCCAGTTTAAGATATCCTAATGAATCAGCATGGATCAATTTACAAATCTCATCAATGCTGTGCTTACGAGCTGTCAGCTCTTCTATAGATGGAATATCGGTACCATAATAGCATGGCCACATAAATGGAGGTGCACTTATTCTTACATGTACCTCTTTTGCGCCTGCCTGTTTAAGCTGTTGAACTATTCTGGCACTTGTAGTACCTCTGACAATTGAATCATCAACCATAACGACTGTTTTGCCACTAACACAGCTTCGTACAGGATTAAGCTTGATACGAACAGCATTTTCTCTTTCATCTTGTGAAGGCTTTATAAATGTTCTACCCACATAATTATTTTTTACAAAACCTTTTCCCAGCGGAATGCCGGACTCCTCACTATAGCCCATAGCGGCATCAAGACCAGAATCAGGAACACCCAGGACAAGATCAGCATCTACGGGATATTGCCTTGCTAATAATCTGCCAGCTTCCAGCCTTGATTGATAAACACTTATACCGTCAATATTGCTATCTGATCTGGCAAAATATATATATTCAAAAATACATTTGTGATTTACCTGACGACATTTCGTCTTAAGAGAACGCAGACCATGCCGGTCTGCTATGACAATCTCTCCCGGCTCTACATCACGTAAAAAAACGGCACCTACCGCATCAAGTGCACATGATTCCGAAGCAAAAACATAAGCATCACCTAGACGCCCAATACACAAAGGTCTAAAACCAAGAGGATCACGTGCAGCCAGCATTTTACCTTTGCTAAGAACCAAAAGGCAATATGATCCTTCCAGACTGTCCATTGCCAGGCTTATAGCTTCTTCAACACTATTAGTCTGAGCCCGGTACCGAGCTATCAAATAAGCAATTATTTCTGAATCAATAGTTGTTTGAAACATAGCACCCTGGTCTTCCAGAGCAGTGCGCAGCTGATTTGTGTTTGATAAATTACCATTATGGGCAAGAGCCATTGTGCCCTTGCTATATCTGGTTAAGAGAGGCTGAGCATTCTCGCGAATACTTTGCCCTGTTGTAGAATATCTCACATGGCCTATTGCTGCTTTCCCAGGCAGACCCGTCAATACTTCAGGACTGAAAACCTCGGGTACAAGACCCATGTCTTTGTAGACAGAAACCTGTCCATCATTGTTTACTGCAATACCACAGCTTTCCTGTCCTCTGTGCTGCAAAGCAAAAAGACCATAATAGCTAATTCTCGCAGCTTCAGTACCAGGCGTTCCAAAAACGCCAAAAACACCACATTCTTCTTGTAACAAATGACTACCCTCCTGCATAAAAGCATGGAGATGTCCTCGGCCAGTCGAGATCCACCCTCCGCCTTAACACAAAAAGTATAAAACTGACATAGTGTCCTGTCAATAATTAACAGTGCACAAATTTAGAGAAAAAAATGAGGAATAAATGTATCCAGACGATTCAAGAGCTATTAAAAATCAACTGTTAAAGGCTTGCTCAAGTACATCTTCAACATCTTTTTTTGTCATCGCACCTTCATGAGCTTTGATGCCGTCTATAAAAAAAGTGGGAACATAATAATAATCATACTGTTTTGACATTTCCGGATTTTTTGCTTCATCGACAATTTCCAGAGGAATCTGTTTATAGTGAGGTTTTTCTTCAAAAATTTCCTCAAGATATTTCCTGACCCTGCGGCAATAACCACAATATTTAAGCTCAAACATCAATAATGGTTTCATATTTATTTCCCTTCGATTTCAAGCAGAACAATCTCTGATCTGCTGCCAAGTCTGATCGGCGGTCCCCAGGTACCATAACCGGAAGAAACTACGGTCTGCAGATTGCCAACTCTATGATAACCAAAACTATGAGCAAACTTTTTCCTGCTTAAGAGATTAAGCGGAAATAACTGTCCACGGTGGGTATGCCCGGCAACCGAAACATCAGCTCCGGCAAGATCAATCAAAGGTAAATCATTAGGCTGATGCTGCATCAGTATTATTGGTAAATCATGATTTAATTCATCTATAAGCTCATGTGGATTCTTTTGACCAAGCAAGCCTGAAAACTCTGATCGCTTTTCATTTCTACCAGCAAGATAAAAACTATCATTAATTAGAATTGACTGGTCTTTAAGCATTTTTATGCCTGCTTTTTCGAAGAGCTTTATAGTTTCATCAGGATCTGCATTAGCATACTCATGATTGCCAAGCACACCAAAGACGCCATACCTGGCTTTAAGCTGACCAATTTGTTCAACAAATGGAGTTTTTTCAATCAGATTCAGAGAATTGTCAATAATATCTCCGGCCAAAAGAATAATATCAGGATTAAGACTATTAACCTGCTTGCTCATCAGATTCAAATCTGCCGAACTAACCAGACTTCCATAATGTATATCAGAAAGCACAGCTACTCTGAGAGGACGCTCTAATTGCATCGTCTTGGATATCATAATGGGATATTTGCGAATTCTGGGAAATCTTGCCATCACTGTACCTACAGCCAGCAAAATAATAACAAAAAACATAACAGTATATCCCGCAGCAGGAAGATTAACAGGAAAACCTTCAGGTAAAAGTCTTTCTAAGCGTCTTTGACTAATATTGTTAATTAATCTCAGCAAATCAATGCTGCCTATGGTTAAAACAGAATACAAAAAGAAAGCAGCCCAGTAATATCCAAGATAAGCGATCGCTTTTGACAAAGGTCTTGATTCCCTGCCCTGATCCAGAGTAATAAAAGCCGCCGGATATAACAAGCCCAGGAAAACTATACCTGAAACGTACAGAGGTCTGTTAAAAACAGTTTCAAAAGCCTGCCAACCTCTTACACCTAAATAAACATGCATTAGAGAATATATTACGACGATCAGCATCATGCCGATCAGGTGATTTCTTACTTTTTTGTCTGTAAAAACATTTTCTCGAATATTGCGAACATGAGTCGTCATCTTAACATTATTTTTTAACATCTATAAATCGATACCTCCGGACAAATAAAAAGACCAACATTGTCATTCTAAATGGATATAAATATTGGATTGTGATTATTCTGAAAATAAATTGTGAACAGCTTAACTATTAAGCCTAAAAGAAAAAACTTAATAACGATTTTGCGAGCAGTAATACAACAAAAGAAGAAAATAAGAACATGTATATTAATATCCCATGAGAAATAATATAACAAAACTCCAAATTTTTTTGCGAGCCTGAGGTTACGAAAACAATACACAAATCAATAAACGTTTTAACTATTTTTTCAATTCATAATTGCACAATTCTTTTCGTCAATTTTTCGGACTCAATTTCATAAAATTGTAACACAATAGTAGTGATTTTAAGTTGACTATAGCTTATAATAAAGCCAAGTCATTCGAGAGCCGACAGAAGTCTTCCAGCAGACCGTGGACGATGACCACGTTAAAAGATAATCAGAATTATTGGCAAAGGAAACATGATTAAAAAACTGAAATCGAAGAAACATACGCCTTTTCTGGAAACAGAAACATTGCGAAAGGAGCTTTGAACGCAGTTATAGATCAAGAACCACCAGGAAATTCTAAAAACCGAATATTGGCTTTTATCTAATTATACTTATGTTACCAGAACATAAGAGAATGCTGGAAGCATAGTAAGATCGGTCTCAAATGAATGATAGATAATTCGGGGATGTTTCAGATAATGAAGCATCCTCTTCTTTTATTAATTTTCTTTTGTTAAGGGGGTTCCTGAAAAAAACATGATCTGATCCGAAAGCAGTTTTAAATCATCAGTTTCATGACTTACTAAAATTACAAGGCTTTCTTTTGCCAAATCTTTAATATGAGGGAATATTTTATTTTTTAGTCCGCTATCCAATCCTTTAAATGGCTCATCAAGCAGAAAAACATCTCCACCATATGCTAATGATCTGGCCAGCGAAACTCTTCTTTGCATACCTCCACTCAATTCAGAAGGGAAAGAATATGCCTGCTCAGTAAGCTGCATGCACTCAAGATAGTATCTTATGACGGCTGCTTCCGGCTGTACTGCCATAAGATTTGCGATTACATTCATCCACGGCAATAATCTATCTTCCTGAAAAACCATAGAAATTCTTAAATCATCTATTCCCTTTATTTCACCGCGGTCTGCTTGTTCCAATCCCGCCAAAATCTTAATCATAGTTGTTTTACCACAGCCAGAAGGTCCAGAAAAGCCTATAATGCCTTTATCAGGTAATTTAAGAGAAAAATCCTTAAGGACTTCCAGCGAACCATATTTTTTGTATATCTGATCTAAAAAAATCATTTTTACGAATGCTCCTTGTTAATATGGTGGTTTTTTCAGGCTTCTTCTGCTAAGCAAATTTCTTGAATACCTTCTGTAAATACGACCTTGATGGCTAATAAAATCCTGCAGCAGTCTAAGACTTTTAATTAGAACTTTTTCCAATATCATACTTAATATTATTATTACTGCCGTATAAGCAAACAGGTCTTGTGTTTCTAAATATATTTTTGCCTCGTATAGGGATTTACCTAGAGAAAATGGTGGTGTACTTAAAACCTCTGCAGCAATACCGGCTTTCCAGCCCAGACCTAAACCTGTAGTGGCAGCACTGATCAGAAAAGGAGAAATAGACGGAATATATATCAATCTTATTTTTTTGACAGTACCTAATTTAAAAAGTTTTGCCATCTCAAGTAATTGCAGATCAGTCTTTTTAATACCTTCAGTGAGATTTGCCCAAACTATCGGCATTACCATCAGAAAAACAATAAATATTACAACTCTTACACTGCTCATCCAAATCAAAGCAAGAATTATGAAAGAGGATACAGGTGTAGCTCGTATCATACTGAGTAAGGGTTTGAATAAATAGTCAAAAAACTTGCTGTTAACCGATAGAATTGCTAATACAATGCCACTGCCCAGACCTATTAGAAAACCGGTACCTATCCTTGCCAAAGAACTTAATGTTGATATCCAAAAGCTTTTCTCAACAAATAGAAATCTCAATCTTAAAGCTACCTGCGCAGGTGATGAAAAGACAATATCCCGGCCAATAATAACATATGTTATTTGCCATATAATGATCCAAAACGCAAAAACAAGAAAGAAGCGCAGGATCTTTCCTGCGCACTTTCTAATGCGACCTTTTTGATCATTCGGATTATTTACATGATCCTGATCATTTTTATTTCTAATTATATTTTGAGTTAAATCTATTTCAGCTTTTAAATCTGAATTTTTATTCATTTGCTCCATAATAGAAACCGGCATCTGGTATCGCGCCGCCAACAGCCTGTGGATTAGCTTCCAGCAAGGCTTCAAACAAAGGCTCCAGCATAGGTTTCATAGCTCCCCCCGAAATCATTGTAATATAACAATTAGGAATTGCCTTTGCAGCAAGATCAGCGTCAGCCATTATGCCATGTTTAGCAATCAATTCACCTGCAGCCTCAGGATTAGCATTTGTAAAATCTGTTGAATTTTTATAATCAGCTAAAAATTGCTCAACAGCTTCAGGATACTGATCTGCAAAAGACTTACTTACAACAAGACATCCCATTGCAAGGTTTCCCTCTTTGTTTTGTCTCTCCTGATTTTCCTGCCAAACCTGAGTCATGTCAAGAGCTATACGCATATCTTCTCTTTTTCCCAAAACATTAGTCACAAAAGGTTCTGGAAGCATAACAAGATCTGCCTGTCCTGATATGGCAAGAGTAGCCAATTCAGTATGCTCTGTTTTGAAAGTCACGGTTGTAGTATCGGCAATCTCATAATCAGCCAGCAATTTGGAAAGAACATATTCAGGGACGGCTCCCTGACCTGTAGCAAATATTTCTTTATCGGCAAGATCTGTAAAAGTCTGTACAGAATCACCAGACTCAAGAACATATAAAACGCCCAGTGTATTTAGTGCCAGCAACTGTATTTCCTGCTCAGTTTTTTGATACAATACAGCAGCAAGATTAGTAGGCAACGCAGCTATGTCGAGCTGTCCACTGATTATTTTAGCTGTAAGTTCATCAGGAGCTCCGGCAAAACTGAATTCATAATTAAGATCAAGGTTACCGTTCTCGGACTCCTCAACCATACTTGCCATTCCCATTCCGGTTGGGCCATTAAGTCCAGCTACTCTTATAACCTCAGGCATCTCAACCGGTTCAGTTGTTTCCTGGGTTTCCTCCTGTGTTGTTTCTGCCGATGTATCAGCGGTAGTTGTTTCTGCAGCTGAATCACTTGCAGTTGTTTCAGTAACTGTCTGTCCTGAGCTGCAACCAGCTATCATAGCTATTACAATTACCAAAGATAACACTGTAATTATAATGCTTCTTAAATTTTTAACTGATTTAAACATTTTATTATTTCACCTTCCATCCTTCACATGACTTGTCCGATCGCAGGGCAAGATGTCAAAATTGTGAAGAAAACAATATCGTTCTCTTCGCAAATAAAGTTAGATTATTTTAACAAAATAGTCAATCACCTAAGTTACACAAAAAAATTACTGCAAAAAAAATTTTTTAATTATCTTTGTTCTGTTATTCCTGTTTCTAACAAAGAAGCAAAATTCTAGAATATGCATAATTTCAACATATCACTACTAGCAAAAAATATATAATAAATGTAAACTATTAACAAAGCTTTTATTTAAGCTTTCAGCTTTTTTCAGAACTTAATATAAACCTTTTTTACACAAAATTGTTTGCAGTTTGGAGGTATTATGAAGGTTCTTATCGTTGACGATAGCATATTAATTTTAATGGTAGTCGAAGAATACCTAAAAGCATTCCCGGAAATATCAGAAATTATAAAATGTGAAAAACCTGAAAATGTCGAGAGTATTCTTCAGCAAAACAAGATAGATATATTGCTTTTAGATCTTGTTATGCCCAAATTAAGCGGTTTTGATATTTTAAAAATAATAAAAGGCAGCGAACATGAGGATATTCACATCATAATACTTACTTCATTATCTGATAATGAAAGCTTCAGACTTGGTTTTGAATTAGGCGCGCATGATTATATTCAAAAACCAATTAATCTCATAGAATTCAATGCCCGCATCAAAGTTGCAATTAGATTAGCTCAAAGTGCCAAAGATGCAAAAGATATGATTATGCTCACTCAGCAAAAAAACAAAGAATTAGAAGACACAAATCAAAAACTTAAAGAAACAAAATTCCACCTTATCCAATCTGAAAAAATGGCAGCTATTGGTCAAATGTCTGCCGGTATCGCACATGAAATAAATAATCCTATGGGTTTTATCAGCAATAATTTTGAAGTTTTAAATAAATATTTCAAAAAAATATCTGAATTTATCAAAAAAACTGATGACAAATTGCATGAACTAGAAAATGATAGTGAATCTGCCGCCAAAATTGCTGAAGAAATAAGAATTGAATATGAAAGGCAAAAAATAGATATAATTCAGACTGAACTGCCTGGATTATTGGCTGAGTCTAAGAATGGTGTACAAAGAGTAACTGAAATCGTAAAGGCAATCAGAAGTTTCGCACGAGAAACAGATGAAGATGAAAAAGAATTTTATAGTGTCCCTTATATCATAAATCAAGTTTTAATCATTATGAACAATAAAGTCAAATACGTTTCTGAGATCAAAATCGATGTTCCGGAAGACTTAAATGTTTATTGCAACCGACTTCAATTAGGACAAGTTCTGATCAATATTATTGCCAACGCAGCAGAAGCAATCAAATCACAAGAAAGATCTGAAAAAGGTTGTATATCTATTTCAGCCAATAGTGACGATGATTATGTCAATATATATGTCGCGGATAATGGTCCCGGTATTTTACCAGAAAATCTAACTAAAATATTCGATCCGTTTTTTACTACAAAAGAGATCGGACAAGGTACAGGCCTTGGCTTAAGTATCTCTTATGATATAGTAACTACAATCCATAAAGGACTCCTATCAGTCGATAGTGAAGTTGGAAAAGGAACGACATTTACAATACAATTACCAAATATAATCAACCTAGAAAATCATTAAGGAGACTATGCTATGTACGAAAAATATTCTGTGCTTTTTGTGGATGATGAAATTAATATACTAAGCTCTCTTCGAAGAGGGCTCATAGACGAGGAGTTTGCCTGCTATTTTGTGGGAAGTGGCAAAGAAGCTTTGGAGTTAATGGCAAAAAAACCTGTTCATGTAATAGTTTCAGACATGAGAATGCCAGAAATGACAGGATTGGCACTGCTTAAACAGGTCTCTGATCTATGGCCTAAAACTGTTAAAATTGTACTTTCCGGATATACTCAGATTCAACAAGTTTTAGCAACAATAAATCAGATAGATATTTTTAAATTTATTACTAAACCATGGGATCTTGATGATTTCATTCTCATAGTGCAGAAAGCCTTGGATTATTATATTCTCCAGGAAGAAAATGAAAAAAACAAAAAGACCCTTGAAGCACAGAATTTAGTTTATCAAAATATGTTAAAAAAAGTGGACGATGTAGTTGCTCATGCAAAAAATAGTACCGAACTCTTATGTATGATCGGAAAAGCTATCTATGGCTATGAAAAAAAACTTGATATTGAGCAAAGAATTAAATATGAAAACTTTTTTTCTATTGAGGATTCTCTATTTGATGCTTTTGGCAAAGCTGTCGTTAATG
The DNA here is from genome assembly GCF_900002895.1 of Ercella succinigenes. Lineage (NCBI taxonomy): Bacteria > Bacillati > Bacillota > Clostridia > Eubacteriales > Oscillospiraceae > Ercella > Ercella succinigenes. The sequence continues at coordinate 57,209 of NZ_CDHP01000056.1, forward strand.
AAAAGAAAGAATATAACTCTTCTGAACTTGGTGAGACATTTTCAATATATATGAATGCATATTTTCCCAATGCCAAGCTGGAAATAGAAAACAACACAACAACTGCCAAAGTTCCTCTTAATATCAAACTTATAGAAGCAGCAATCCGTTCAATCAAACTCATTTTTAAGGAAGAATTAAAAGACTCTGCTCAAGCTGCGAAAATATCATTGAAAGATGAAAATCAAATTTCAATGTCTATCATTTTTCGCAGACCATCTACTCAAAACGAAGAAGAAAAAACCGAAGAAACCAGCCTGTTTGATATAAAGTTGGATTTTATAAATGAGGTAATTACAACGGCTATGTCCATGGTACAAATTGAATTTAATACTATGCAGATAGACAATAATATTGCGATTGTTTTTTCAAATCGATAGAAATTTAGTTTTAGTATTTTCAAGCTTATGCCGAATAAGCAGATTTATAAGTATTTTTTATATTAAGAGCAGTTTGCTTTCTCTTTTTTGAAGGCAATGTAGTGAAGATGCTCACTCTTCTGAACATATGTTCTTTGTTGTTGAAAACGACATAATTAGAATTTACAGAACATTTAACCACATATTTTGCTTTTCCGGTCTGATTTGTTTTTTCTAAATTAGTCCTTTTGTATTTTTGACCTTGATAATTGGACTTAAGATAATTGTGAAAACCGTATTCTGTACCTTTTTGTCTATTATTTTGAAAAAACAGATCATTATTTCTATATGTTTTTTTACCAGCGCCGAAACCTGACATATTTACTGCCAGATAATAAAGCTGCCTTCTTGCATCGTATTCCGCTTTTTGTATATATATATAAATCATTCCACCTGCTATTCCCGTTAAGAGCATCGATAACCAGAAAAATATATTTACTATCGGCATAACTATCATCCTATCCTTTCCTATTGCTTCTACTCACTTGTATTCTATTTGTATATGTTTTTGCAAAACAGAACATTTGTTCTTTAATTGAAATAATAACAAAATCTGCTTTTATTGTCAATACAAGAATGGCTTTCAAAATAAATTTCATCCTGTTTATGTGAGTATATTCTAAAAAAGCAGCCTGCTAAAAAATTAGCAGGCTGCCACAGTCAATTAAAATTCAGTTTATGATTTTTGTTAAATATCTTCTGCTCGATAAGACAAGTTGAGTTCTTCCAGATCTGTTCCCAATTGCCTGTACTTTACACCAGCATGATCCATCATTCTTTTTGAAGCTTTTACCGGATCGGTTTGTGCATATTTATCTGAAATATAGATTACTTCTCTTATCCCTGACTGAATTATAGCTTTACTACATTCATTGCAAGGGAAAAGAGGAACATATATTTTACAGTCTATCAGACTAAAGCCGATATTATTCAAAATAGCATTTAGCTCAGCATGACAAACATATGGATATTTTGTATCAAGAGAATCTCCTTCTCTCTCCCAGGGGAATTCATCATCACTGCAGCCTATCGGCATACCGTTATAACCTACAGAAATTATCTTATTTTGCTGGCTGACTATACAGGCTCCTACCTGAGTATTAGGATCCTTGCTTCGTTTTGCCGCCAGTAAGGCAATTCCCATAAAGTATTCATCCCAACTGATATAATCTGCTCTTTTTGCCATGATGCTTCCCTCCTGATATTGTTTTGCCAATAAGGGAAATTATATCAGATCAAACTGTCTAAATAAATCCTCGTAAGTGTCACGTCTTCTAATAAGTTTCGGATTCCCTTCAATATCAATAAGCACTTCTGCCGGACGTAATCTGTAATTGTAATTTGAACTCATAGCATATCCATAGGCACCGGCATCTAATACAGCAATAACATCACCGCGTGCTATTTCAGGCAGCTGACGATCTTTTGCCAGAATATCACCGCTTTCACAAATATTACCCACAATAGTCTGTGCTTTCGTATTCTCTTCCAAAACAACCTGACCTTCTCTATATACTTCAATATCATGCCATGAATCATACATTACAGGACGTGCAATAACATTAAACCCGATATCTGTTCCCGCATACTGCGTGCCGCCATTTTCTTTAAGAGCGTTTACCTTACCCAAAAGAACTCCACATTCAGCTGATATATATCTTCCAGGTTCAGTTTTGAACAAAATCTCTTGAGAGTATTCAGCAGCAAAGGAATTGATCATTGCTGACAGTTCACGACCCAAACGATCAAGGTCAAGTCTTTCCTGTCCATCCAATTTCTGATAAGGAATACCAAATCCACCACCAAAATCTATTAATTTCAACTCTTTGAACTGTGCTGCTATCTTCAAAAAGTGACTTACAGCTTCAAGATATGGCTCCGGCTCCATAAAAAGTGAGCCAATATGCTGATTTATGCCTTCAAGATGCAGATCATATTTATCAAGCAGATCATTAAGAGCATCTATTTTATCCATGCTGATACCAAATTTTGTCTTTTTGCCGGCAGTGACAACTTTCTCATGATGACCGGCACCCACTCCGGGGTTAATACGAACAGCAAGTCTGCCGCCTGGATTAATTTGTCCGAAAAGCTCTACCTGATCAAGAGAATCGCAACTGGTTAAAATATCACGATCAATTGCAAATTGCAGCTCTTCAGCACCTACATTGTTAGGAACAAAAAATATCTGGTCTGAAGTAAATCCTGCTTTCTCCAGAATCATGATTTCTCCAGGAGACATAGCATCTGCATACAATCCTTCTTCCCGTGCAATTTTAAGCAGGGAAAAATTACTGTTTGCCTTTATTGAATAATTAGCGGTAAAAGGCTGGCCTTGAACCAAGCTCTGCATATCTTTGCAGCGGTCACGAAAAATCTTCTCATTATACACATATAATGGGCTGCCAAATTGTTCAATCAGTTTATCCGGATTTGTCTGTCCAAAAAAATTGTTTTGCTTTGTAAATGAAAATCTAGTCATAAATTATTCTCTCCTACTGCTTTTAATAATATATTGCTTCCGTTCTTCATTAAAGGATAAAAACTGTTAATTTAATTATCTGTTTTTGATACTTGCTCCGAACCTAATCTGATCAGCTCTATCTCGTTCATCATAGCTTCCTTAAAAAGTGTGACCAAGGTCTGATTTTTTGAAAAAAGACAAGCCGGTTCACTACTGGTACCAATTTCTCCTGTCATGACCTGCTCAGAATCAACAATTAATCTGATCTGACCAGGCTTTCGTTTCATATGATAAATTGTCGCTCCAGCCAAAGATACAAAAGCATCTGTTATCAGAACCACCTTTAAGTCACGCTGTCTTGCATTTTTAAGTTCTGCCAATATACGATGTATCATCTCTGAATCCATCGCAGCATAAATCCTTAATTCAGCCTGGCTTATAAGATTTTTAATCTGATCAATAATATTTTGTTCTCCGCTGACTGTTATAAAAGGTTCAGCCGTATATTTTTGCTGTGGCATATTATATTCTATCCAGTCAATAATATCATTATACTGACGCTTTTTGTTACGGCAAAAGTCTGCTGCCGGAACCGCAATGTATTTTTGCACATCCCCTGCTATTTTGTGAGCAGCACCCTTTTCAACCAGACCCGACAAAGCCGGATAGGCATTTGATCTTGAGATGCCAGATAGTTTTGCCGCCTCATATCCGGTCATTGCTCCTTCTCTATGCATCAAAACATAAATCTCAGCTTCATGTCTGCTTAGACCAAGCATCATTAGCCTATCTGTTAATTGCAAAGTAAAATCTCCTTGCTTTATTTAGTAGTTCTATTTAGGAACACTATACACAAGGATAACAATAATGTCAAATTTTCAAGAAAAAATCCCAGGAAGCAGATCAGTTATAATCTACTTTCTGAGATTTGAAAACAAACTGGAATTAATAACGCCAACAGCGTTACTTACCTTGCTTTTTGCAACTCAACAACATGGATAACTTACATTTCAGCAAGCCACAGACCATGCAGGTTACAGTACTCATAAACAGCTATAGGGCCATCATCAACAATAAATTCTGCAACCGGGGCTTCACCTGGTTTAAGAGCTACACGTTGAGTACGATTTCCCTGAACCAGACAAATCCACTGAATATAATGTTCTTCAACCATTGGATGTGCTACACTACCTACCTCAACTTTTAGAGTATTACCGTTTTTAGTCAATACAGGCACATGCTTTTCTGTTGCTCCATCTGAAGTATTAGCTTTTAATAAATCCATGGGCTGTCCACAGCAAACCAGTTCGCCGCCACCATCTTCAATCATTCCAACTAGATTACCACATACACTGCAGCGATAAAAATCTTTTGATGCCATAATAGTATACCTCCAAAGTATTATTGTCCGTAAAACGGACGGCCTCTGTGAACTATTATATCAGAATGAGAATATATTAAAAACATGCTTATGTTAATTATTGGTAGAACCTCTATCTATCTTGTCATCAAGGGCTGCAATTTCAATAATCTGCCACTCTTTATATATTTTAGGAAGCTGCCAACTTTTAGCCCTACCAATGCCGAAAGGCAAGCGATATAGTATCAGAAGCAGCAGTAAAGATCCCAGGGATATCAGCATGCCTTTAATGAACCAGGGCGGGGTATATTTCATTTCTATTTCATGATCACCGGCCTGCAACCTAAATCCAAGCAAACCCTCATCAATAGCAATAGTTTCTACCTTTTCACCGTTTACCTTTACAGTCCAGCCTGTGTCATAAGGCATAGTCATGACAAAGACTCCGTCACGTGTTATTGATACATTCCCCTCTACTACTCTGCTTTTGAATTTAGTAATATTAAGTGCCTGACTTGATATCAAAGCCATCGATTGTTCAAATGCCTGCTCATCAAGGGAATAACTATAGAATTCAAATCTACTATCTTGTGGAGAATCAGTATCAAATAACAAATTCAGCTCTATATCGGCATCTGCCTCAACATAACCAAGATCTACCATTGTTGATCGTCTGGCATTAAAACTTATTCTCTCCCCATCAATCAGAAAATAGCCTTCTCTTGGTTGATTTGCAGTTACTTTAAGATAGGCGTATAAATTCTGAGAAACCGGATTGACTATCTTGATTCTGGCTGTAGATAACTGGTCACTGTTTGTTCTGTTGAACCTATAGACATTATTTGATTCCTCGAGAGTTATGTTCTCATGATCCGCCTCCTGTTGTTCAACAGGCATTAAAACACCCGGCAGACCTCCCAGAGCCTGCACCAGATTATTCTGGGCCTCAAGAGGATTTCCGGGAGCACTTTTCCAGGTAGTGACAGCCTCTGTCCCAAGATAACCAATCGGTAGAGCATAAGGGTTTTTATATACCGTAATATGATCGTTTTGCATAATCATCTGCCTGACTTGATCATTTACATTGCCAGATCTTCGCATAAGGTAGCGTATACCAAATAATGAATCAAGTACAATAGTAGAACCTTCATACTTATAGCTGTTTATGCCATTACTGTGGAACCCTAGATTTTCAAACATACTTACTGGTGCAGTAGCAGCAGTTGAAGAAAAAATAGATAAGCCGTTATATTGATAAAGATAAGGATCATTTGTAGTTTTGGGCGGCATTATTTCCATCCGGTAGAATAAATCTTCTTCCTCAGTCTCAATGCTTTTAATTGCAGTTCTGATTGCCTCCACCTGAGAACCACTGGCATACCCATCTCTGCTGGAATAATGCTCGGTTGTATCTATTGTGTGTACGGTTAGAAGCGTATTAACCAGCAGCTCTGCAACAACAATCAAGAGAAGAGCTCTTGATATATCTCTTAAGCTCATTTTCCGTGAACGGTCAATTGTAAGAACAGCTGCAAAAATAGCTAAAAATATTATTGTTGCATAAATGCTTAGTAAAGAAGGTTCAGTTTGATTTAGTTTTTGTCCAAGCAAGACAAGTATCATCAAACCAAGACAAACAGATCCTATAAAACGGCTGCCAACTTCTTTTAGCCAACCGGTCACAGGATAAAGCATCGCCAAAAGCAAGAAAATATAGACAAAAGAATTTCTGTACGGCAACTGATTCGGGAAATGCATACCATGCCAAATAAAGTTTAAGGTATTGATATTAAAACTTAATATCATGAAAATTATCAGAATAATATGAGCAAATTTTTCACGCAGACATATTCTTTTTGACAGAAAATAAATCGGCAGCAGAATCAAAATGAGAAGACCAGCATACATATTGGGCATGCCGTCTCTAATAGTTGGTGCCGGCAGCATCATATGCTGACCGATATAATCAAAAAGTTCATAATAATGGGCAACAGCATCCGGGAACTTGTCACCGGCAGCTGAAGTAAGCTGCAAAGAAAAAGTAGCAGTAAAACGGGAAAATAAATAGCGGTAAAAATACAGACGAAAAATGCTATGTAATAATTACTGGCAATCATCAATGCCAGACTGATACAATAAAGCAGATACCGGTTATCTCTCAAAAGTCTGACCAGGCCAAGCATTATAAGGGGCAAAAGATAAATCCCGTCCAGCCACATTATATTCCATGAATACGACAAAACATATGCAGAAAGAGCATACATTATCGAAAATGCAACAGCATAATGACCTTCCCGGGCATATGTACCGCGCAGGAATCTATAAAAACAAGCTCCTGCAAGACCTATTTTTACCAAAGTCAAAAACAAAATAGCTTCTGAAAGCATAGACGGTGGAAAAAATATTGTTAATACGTTAAGCGGGCTAGCCAGATAATATGCAAAGAGAGCATAAAAATTAGTGCCCAGTCCCCCAGACCAGCTATAAAACAACCCTTCTCCACTTCTCATTTTTTCCTGAAGTTCAGCAATAAAAGGGGCATATTGATGGAAAAGATCTATAGTAAGCAGATTTCTGTTACCAAAAGGAAAAATTCCACGGGTAGCATATGCAAGCCACATCATGAAGAATGGAATTGCAAACGAAAGGAGCGTGTAGCGATGCTCCTTCACTAATCTGCGGGGATTCATGCTTGCTTTTAAAGTAGTGATCCAAGATGACATTGCAAGATTCTCCTCGAAAAAAATTTGGTAAAATAACTATTACCAGCCTAATATCTCAAGGATTATATTAACACAAAATAAACCGTTTAGAATATAGAATATTATTTAGTAAAATGTCCTTTTATGTACAGATCAAAAACAAAGGTTGAAAGCAGTATACTTTCAACCTTTGTAAAATTTTTCCCGAAAAATCTTATCTGATATTCAAAGAACAATTGTAAACTTCTAGCCCCTTTTGCGAGTTGCTATATCAACCCATACAGCCAGCAGCAGAACAGTTCCTTTTACCAGGTATTGTTCAAATGAGCCCAGTCCATAAAGAGACATTCCATTATCAAGACTAGCCATAACCAAAGCACCTATAATAGCACCAATTATGGATCCTTCACCACCAAGAGTAGATGTTCCACCAATTATTGCCGATGCAATTACATCCATTTCCATGCCCTGACCACCAGATATAGCTGCTGCATTTAATCGGGAAGCATAACAGATACCAGCAACAGTTGTAACAAGCCCCATTAAAACAAAGATCATGAAATTTGTTTTCTTGATATTTATACCTGAGAGAATTGCAGCATCTTTATTACCGCCGATAGCATATACATGACGGCCGAAAGCTGTTTTAGTAGAAATAATTGTAAATACTATTACCGTCATACCAAGAATGAGAGCCAAGTAAGGTACACCTCTAAAGGAAGCAAGAACAAGTGATATTGCTATTATTACACCACTTATTAATAATATTTTGATCATAAAAAGACCAAAGCTCAGAGTTTGGAAGCCATAGGAAATTCTGGCAGATCTGCTTTTGAAGCTTAATATAAGATAAATTACCAGACAAACAGCTCCCAGAAGCAAGGCAGTTCCGTTTAATCCCATGCCTGGAAGAATGTCCGGCAGGTAATCCTGTCCGATTGCTCTGAATATCGCATTGTTTGGGGATAAAGACAAGCTGCCTGTTACTCCAATTACACCTCCACGGAACATCAACATACCGGCAAGAGTTACAATAAAAGCCGGAACTTGTCTGTAGGCAATCCAAAATCCTTGCCAGCAACCAAGTCCTATGCCGCAGATTAAAGTAATAAACAAAGAAAGCCAAACATTCAAGCCCTGTACAACAAGCATATTTGCAGCAATTGCTCCGGTAAGACCTACCAAAGAACCAATCGACAAATCAATATGACCTGCCACCATAACAAGGACAATACCGCATGCTGCAATACCTACTACAGCACTTTGTGTTAAAAGATTGGTCAAATTTCTGGGAGTAAGAAAATTACTTGTAAGCAACTGGAAAATCAGCCAGATGACGACAAGAGCTATTATCATGGTGTATTGACGAATATTACCACGTACAGATTTCATAATAGCAGAAAAAGGTGATTCATTATTGTGTTTTTTCTCTGTTAATTCAGCTTTCATTTGCTAGTTTACCTCCAGTCGCATAGTGCATAATTTTCTCCTGGCTTGCACCTTCCCAAAGCATTTCTCCAGTTAGTCTGCCTTCATGCATAACCATAATGCGATCACTCATGCCGATTATTTCCGGCAACTCAGAAGATATCATGATTATACAAACGCCCTGCTCAATCAGCTGATTCATAATATTGTAAATTTCAACTTTCGCACCAACATCTATTCCCCTTGTAGGCTCATCCATGATCATAACTTTGGGATTTGTAACAAGCCACTTTGCCAGTACTACTTTCTGCTGATTGCCACCGGAAAGATTCTTGGTCAACTGCTCAACCGATGGAGTTTTTGTGCGCAGTTCTCCTACATATCTTTCGGTTTGTTTAATTATTTCATTGTCATTGAGAAGAAATTTCTTTTTAAATCTTTTAAAAGATGCCAAAGCCGTATTAAACTTTATATCCTGACGTAAAACCAGACCATATCTTTTTCTATCTTCAGAAATATATGCTATACCAGAATTAATCGCATCTTCAGGATTTTTGATAACAATCTTTTTCCCCTCGAGAATCAACTCGCCTTTAATTCCTACACCATAAGCACCAAAAATACTCATTACAAGTTCAGTACGTCCGGCTCCCATCAGACCTGCAATCCCCAAAATCTCCCCTTTTCTTAAGTCAAAGGAAACATTATCGATCAAAACCTTGTCTGGCAATTCCGGATTATGAACAGTCCAGTTGCGAACTGACATAACAACTTCCCCCGCCTTATGTTCCTTACGTGGAAATAACTGTGTCAATTCGCGTCCCACCATATAAGATATTAATTTTTCTTCATTTATATCTTTTGTTTTTTGTGTGGTTATTGTTTTACCATCCCGCAAAACAGTTACTGTATCAGCTATTCTGAAAACTTCACCCAGCTTATGCGAAATATAAATGCAGGTAACTCCTTTTTGTTTAAGCTCGTGCAGAATCTCAAGAAGATTATCTGTTTCTTTTTCTGTTAATGCAGCAGACGGTTCATCCAGAATAAGCAGATCTGCTCTTTTTGAAATCGCTTTTGCAATTTCAACCAGCTGCTGTTTTCCTACACCTAAATTTATTACTCTGGTTGTAGGACTCAAATCAAGATGTACTTCTTTTAAAACATCTGCTGTTTTTTTATAAGTCTCTGCTTCATTAAGCAAGCCTCGATTAGTAATTTCTGATCCAAGATAAATATTTTCAGCGATTGTCATTTGTTTAACCAGAGCAAGCTCCTGATAAATAATGGCAATACCTTTATGTTCGCTATTTTTAATATTATGAAATTTTTGCACTTCACCATTAAAAACGATATCACCATCATATGTTCCATACTGGTAGATACCGCTCAAAACTTTCATCAGGGTTGATTTGCCAGCACCGTTTTCACCGACAAGAGCATGAATCTCTCCACGTTCAACCTGGAAAGTAACATCATCGAGGGCTCGAACACCTGGAAATTCTTTTGTAATGCTCTTCATTTCTAAAATATAGTCAGCCATGTTCCCTCCCCACCTAACAGAATTACTTTTCTGTATAACTAACCTGTATATGATTACTAATATTGTTTATTTTTTTGTTACAATATTTACTATTTTTAATATAGCCGTCTGCCCGATGCAAATCAGACAGACAGCTACTAATACAAGATCAGATCTATCGTGGTTTATTGGTAAACATCTGCTTCAGCAAGATATCCGCTGTCTATAAGTATACTTTTTAGATTATTTGCATCTACTGCAACAGGAGTAAGTAGAACTGACGGAATATCTTTAACACCGTTATTTACAACTTGTCCCTTTGTATCTATTGTTTCGCCATCATGCATTTTCTGAGCAATTCTTATGGCTTCTTTACCGAGTTCACGTGTATCTTTGAAAACAGTCATTGACTGTTCACCGGCAACTATACGCTGTGCTGCTGCCAGTTCTGCATCCTGACCTGTTACAACGACTTTTCCAGCCAGACCTTCTTTGTTTAAGGCCTGAATTGAACCACCGGCTGTACCGTCATTAGGAGCAAGTATTCCAGCAATATCTGTGCTCTTATTCAAAGCTGCTTCTGTATGATTCATTGCCTCTTCTGCTTTCCAGTCCTGACAAGCCTGTTCATTCAGAACAACGTAATCTCCACTGTCAATCTTAGGCTGCAGTTTGCTCATAGCACCTTCTTTGAACAGTTTGGCATTATTATCCTCAGGGTCTCCTGAAAGAATAACTATATTTCCACTATCTACATTATTAACGAAATATTCACCCTGTAATTCTCCAACCTTTACATTGTCAAAGGACAAGTACAGATCGAGTTTGTCTGTAGCTGTAATCAGACGGTCATAAGAAATAACTTTTACACCACTGGCAACAGCATCTTCAACTATAGCTGCGGCTGCGGCTGCATCATGAGGTGCAATAATCAAAACATCAATACCCTCTGATATCATGTTTTCACACTGTGATTTTTGCTTTTGTGCATCAAGATCAGCAATATTACTGACATATGCTATACCAGCATCTTCACATGCTTTTTCCATAGTTTCCTTATCACGTGCCCAGCGTTCTTCCTGCAAAGTTGGTATAGAAATACCGATTTTCAGAACACCATCATCTTTTTTGTCTTTACTGCATCCAGCAATTAAAGACAAACCCATTGACATAACTAGTGCGAATGCTGCAAATCTGACAATTCTCTTCATGCCATTGACCTCCTTAAGATAAGTAAGAATTTACTCAGGCAGTTACTTTTTTCTGCCTGCGGTCATACTATCACAGGAGAATCTGGACATACTTGCTCAGATTCTGGCATTTTCGAATATTATTTTTGCTAATTGTTTTCAAAAAGTTTTTTTATGGCAATAAAATGCTAATTGCAAAATAGTACTATTGTCTTTTTTATAATTTTCAAGAATTTTTTCATATCCGGGTTATGAATGATTATTTCGTTCCGGCCAGTTTGCCTGCGGTACATTTCTATAAACATCTCTCAAAGAATGAAATCCACTGTCAATAATTTCTTCAAGCAAATTATCTTTTGTTACCGTTATCGGCATAATTCTATAATATGGCACATCATATTTTCCGTCATTCATTTTATCGTTTGCCGGTGCATCTTGATTGGCGGCCAGGCTAACTGCAGATCTGGCTGCTATTTGTGCCAAACTGTCAATTGGTTTATAAACAGTCATCAACTGTGAACCCTCAGCTATTCTCTGACATGCATCCAGATCAGCATCTTGACCCGTAACTAAAACTTTTCCCGATTGCTTATGCATAGCAAGTGCTCTGATTGCCGCTCCGGCCAAAGCATCATTCCCGCAAAAAATACCATCAAATTCCATACCATCGTCGAGCCATGATTTTACTTTTACATATGCATCATCTGCACTCCAGTTTTCAGCAAAATCTTCGAATATTATCTCACACTCAGGATAAAGACTCAGAACTTCTTCTATACCCTGATTCACAAGTTCGACATTATTATCCTCACGGGACCCTTTGATCATCGCAAATTTCCCACTTGGATTTTCTGATAGCATGGAATGAGCCATAAGCCGTCCTACTTCTACATTATCAAAGGAAACATACAAATCAACATCAGCATTTTTAATAAGACGATCATAAGCAATAACCTGGATGCCTTTGCTTTGTGCCAACGATACCTCATCAACCAGTTGTTCATCATCAATTGAAATTATAACCAGCACATCTACCTCTTTACTTATCAGATAGCGAATCTGGCTTTGTTGTTCCTCTGCATCACTTGTAGCATTCTGTACGATCACTTCCGCCCCCAAAGCATTAGCTGTTGAAACGAAAACGTCACGATCTCGGATCCAGCGATCCAAAACAAGAGTATCCATTGACAATCCAATCACAGGAACTTGTAAATTATCTTTTTTTTCATTTTCTTTTTCGTCATCATCTTCTTTACAAGCTGATAAAGTCAACAAAGAAAAAACTATTAGCAAAGCCAGCATAATGCATATGTTTTTTTGGGATTTATTCATATCGACCTCCGGCCAAAGCACTGATCTGCTTTCCATTTTGGTATCTCTATTTTGTGCTGTTATCTATATTCTGAAGGTGTTTTGCCAATAATTTTTTTAAAAATCCTGCTGAAATAATTTGGATCTGCATACCCGGAATTACTGCTTATTTCTTTAATCGACTGATCCGTATTTCTTAGCAAGTCCATAGCCTTTCTCATTCTCAGATCGGTAAGATAATCTATAAAAGTCATTCCTACTTGAGAACTGAACAATCTGCTAAAATAATGAGGGCTGAGAGATATCTCTTCAGCAGTACTTTCCAGAGATAATCTGGAATTATGAAAATTATCTGCAATATATTTTTTTGCCTGTTCAATCATATCAGTTGCAGTCCTGTTTCGAACACCGGCAATCAAATCGCAAACCTGACGTATTTGTATATGAGCCAGATCTTTTATTTCCTCAGCATTTTGCATCACAGCTATTTGGCAAAAATCAAGATTACTATTAATCACACTTTGCCTTTTTTGCCTCTCCTGTTCAGTTAATACAATAAGCGGCATAAGCCTGTTTTTTAACTGATCTAAAGGCAGCACCTGCATACAGCTAAAAAGATCGTCAAAGAGCAAACAGCTTAATTCTGCGTCTGCTCCTCTGAGAGCATCAAAGTATTGCTTTTCCAGCATATCATAATTTTTCATATCAGATGAACTTTTGATCAAATCCTTATATAGAAAAAGGTTTCCTGCAATTGCATACTGTGCTGCTTGTGCTGATTCCTGCCATGCCTGATGCAAATGCTCAATAGTATCACATGGGTTGCTAATACCAATTCTAACCGCAACATTTAGTCTTTCTGTAATTTTATCTATAATTTTTCTGCCAAGATAAACAGAACGCAGATTCAATGCTGTTAGCATTTCAGGTTCAACCGGCAAAAAAATAACTATGCGGTTCAGAAGCAGTGATCCCACAAGACAGGCATGAACAGATTTAATAATTTCACGTAAAGTCTGATAATTACGATGTAGTCTCACATGGCTGCCGATACGGTTTTGCATTTGACCGTTTTCATCACCTTGTTCACCAAATTCCAATGTCATAACAATGCCGTGAACTCCATTTATATCAAGCATTTCCAGATATCTTCCCAAATCCTGCTGTCCACTTTCAGGAAATAAAAGAGCATGTATAAAGCCGGTTTCAAGAACACCTATTACATTTTCAAGCTTTTCACGCATTGCCAGATCATCGTAACGGCGTTGACGATATTGATCGACCTGGCTGATAGCACCATCAATTGTCTGAATAATACGAGACTTATTTACAGGCTTCATCAAATATTCATATACTCCAAGATTTATTGCCTGTTTAGCATAATCAAATTTATCAAAAGCTGTCAGCAAAATAATAACCACAGAAGGCAAAAAATCACGAATCGTTCGAATAGCATCAATACCATTAATACCAGGCATGCTAATATCCATCAATATAATGTCCGGATGATTTGCCTCCGCTCTGGCAATAGCCTCCCGACCTGATTTGGCAGTCTCCACTCTGCACTCATCCTCATACTGTTTTTTAAAAATTATCTGGAGAGAATCCAACACAATCTGTTCATCATCTACAATTAGCAGCCGATACATATTTTCTCCTCACTCTGCTTTTTGATTTTTTTCTGAAAATGATCTTATATTATTTTCATTTAAGGGAATTCTGAGATATATCTGAGAGCCTTTGATTTTTCCACCTGATTTAATCTGCATAATTTGCTCCTGACGATAAAAAAGCTTAAGTCTATTAATAACATTACTAAGTGCAATTCCGGCTCCATATTCTTTATTTATTGAATCAAGGTTTCTTCTTTTATCTGAAACAAGCTCCTTCTCTCTGTGATTCTCAGACACAACCAGTTCCTCAGGGCCTGCCTGCATCAACAAACTGATTGTTTCTGATTTAAATCCAGCACCGTTATCACTTATACATACAATGACATGTTCTTCATCTCTTTCAACCTTTATAGAAATAAGCCCTCCCTGTTCAACATCTTTTAATCCATGGGCAAAAGCATTCTCAACTATAGGTTGTAAAATGAGGCTGGGCATTCTTATATTAAGACAGGATTCATCAATTTCCTGAGTATAATCAAAACGATCTGCAAAACGAACCTTTTGTATGTAAATATAGTGCCTTACCATTTCTATTTCATTTTTAAGAGTAGCATCATAATCAAATATCTTGATATTGTAGCGGTAGAAATCTGCGATATTTTCTACCAGCTCAGTTGTGCGGTCAGCACCTTCTATCATGGCAAGCTGAGCACCGGCATTAAGTGCATTAAAAAGAAAATGGGGGTTTATCTGAGCCTGCATATTTTTCAGTCTTGCTTCCTGCAGATAATTCTGCATAGTCAGCTCCTGCTGCTTATGTCTGCTTTCTTTTATTGTGTTCTCTCTAATCTGAACAACATATTCACGCAGACTCAGCACCATGCCATGAAATGATTTTGCCAGTATGCTCAGCTCATCTTTAGTACCTACAAAGACCTCTTCTACTTCAAGATTACCACGCGCCACTTCCTCTGCCTGATGCGCAAGCTGAACCACCGGTCTGGTTATTCGAAGAGTTGTTACAAGAACAATCATTGTATTTGTAATCAGTACAACAGCCACAATAATTAAATCAAGCAGCTCAACAGTATTCAAAACTCTGCCCATATTATGGTAATTATCATAATTTTGTTGAAACTGAACCGTATTAAGTCTGGAAATATAATCATTTATATATCCATAAATGATTCTCGCTTCATCAAAATGTGAAATATATTGTTCAATATTACGCCCACGTTTAGCTGAAATTGCCTGTTCAGTTTCATCAAGCCAAGACATAATCATATTGCGAATATTCAGTTCAAGCAGACCTGCTTCAGAATCAATTATTTCATCATTAAGAATATCCATTGACTTCATCAGGTTTTCGCGTTCTTTATAATAATTCTCCAAAGCAGTTGAGCTTCTTGTAGAAAGATAGCTTTCAGTGTGTTCTTCTACTTTAGCAATAACCTGACCTAGTTCAAACAAATCAGCATTGCTCTGATAAGTTTCATTTATACGGTTAACAATAGAATTTATCGACATAACATTGTAGACCGTAGTCAATCCCAACAACATACTGGTGAGAAGAATAGGAATGAGCAGCCTTTTTTGCAAAGAATTAACGGTAAAAGCACGTTTGATACGGTTTAGTATCCGAATGCCCTTGCTCATTGTGTCTCCTCCTGACGGTCTGAAATATAACTATCAACCGAATCCTGATCAATTACAATCAGTCTCGAAGGTATGTACTCGCTGGCTCTATTTGCAGTTTTTATTTCATTTAAAGCTTTGATGCTATCATAACCAATCTGCCAGGCATCAGAAGATATTACAGAATAAATAATCCCACTTTTTACATATTCAAGCACAGCTGCATTATCTTGATATCCGATAACAGCAACCTGGTCAGTCTGATTAAAATCAACCAGTGCTTCAACGCAACGCAATGTATCTTGAACATTAAGGCATAATATAGTGTCAAGCGGTCTTTGATCAAGCAGCAGATCGCGTATTGCTTCTTCAGCACTAAATGCACTAGCTCTGCTAACCTCCACCGTACTAAGGTTAATTTCCGGCCAGCTCTCAAGATAATCCTGTATACCAGAAAGAATTATATTCTCTGAAATATTACTTCTCTCAGGGTCGTCACCGATAAGTAAAACTACATCCCGCGATTTTTCATGGGAAGCAAGTAATTTGCCAAAAGTCTGTCCCAGATTAAAACTATTCACTCCTATAAAACTATGCCTCTGACTTGAAGGAGAATCGTATTCCATCGTAACTACAGGAATATTTCTGTTAACAGCCTTATCTATTATGTTAGCAGCACCATCTGGGTCTGTCACGCAGGTTGCAATACCGTCCGATCTTGCTGCAATTGCTCTATCAAGGTAAGTAATTGATTGATCGGAAGTAAATTGCGCCGATCCCACTAATTCAATAACCGCATCAGACTCTTTGGCTGCAGCTCTTGCACCGGCATAAGCTTCCTGCCAGAATGATGAATCTATATCTTCCGCAATCATTACATAATGATATGTATAAGACTGGCCGGCTTCTTTTTGAGCCAGATCATCCATTAATTTCAATCTGATATAACTCATCATAATTAAAGATACAGAAGTGACTGCAATCAAAATAAAAAGCATTATTATTTGTATTCTTGAAGGTTTTTTGGCTTTTTTTGACATTTTAGTTACCCAATCTATTTTTAAGCAATATTTTTTGGATAATTCACACAATAACTGCTGTTATTATAACGATTCAGTTACAATCGAACAAGTAGTTGTTTTTTCCTTGAATTAGCTGTTTCATTATGCTATTTTATACCTTGTAACGCCTTTTTACTATTATTGAATATATTCTTACGATATCGTTATCAACACGCCAAGGAGTGAAGACATGTTATCTTTAAAGTCCTGCGATCCTTTATTAAAAGCACCTTTTGCTTTCGCGGTTCATGAAATAACAGGCGATAAACAAGATAAGAATTTGTCTTTATTTACTGTTAAGGCAAATCCAGGATATCGGCATTTACTTAGTCTTTCTGCCAAAGATGATCTCAATAAAACAGATCTATTTTATCTTTCCTCGGTATTTTCGGATAGAGAATACTGGCTTGAATTGTTTTACAGGGCAGCATATGAAGGTGCTGTTCATGATAATGAATATCTCTCAGCAGAATTGAATTGCTGGTTGCATGTGAATGTATACCAGGTGGAAGTTGGTTTTTTTGCAACAGTAATTATGCCTTTAAACACTAATGGCAGCAGATCAGTCGAAGCTGATCTTATTTTTAAGGTTAATCCGGATATGGTCTGCGTACATGATTATGATGGATTCTTTTACAAAATAAATCCTGCTTTTGAAACTGTACTTGGTGGTGATATCACTAGTGTTTCAGACAAAACAATTTATGACTATATTTTGTTAGAAGATATTGAGACAACAAGACATGCTATGGATAATTTAAGGCAGTTGGAACCGGTTAGGAATTTTATCAATAGATATCAGGGAGCAGACAATAAACTATACTACTTTGAATGGAATGCGATTTCTGATGAGAAATATGTATATGCTATTGCCCGTGATATTACAGAAAGATTCGAGCAGCAGGAAAAGCTAGAGCGCTTGACTCTGGAAAAAGATATTATTTTTAACAGTTCACAGACTGCCATGTTTTTGATGGAAGCAGGATCTGATGGGCAAATACGTTATATACGTGATAATCTTGCCAATCAGCAGTTATTTGCACCTATCTGTGCTAATATTACAGGCAAAAGCCCTTGCGATGTTTTTGGTGAAAAACGTGGACAGATAGTAGAAGATTATTGCAGGCAATGTCTGCAGGAAGTAAAACCTCTTGAATATGATTTCCAGATAAATCTTAATTACGAAACAGTTTATCTTCAAATCAGCTTAACGCCTGTTTTTTTTGATCAGGATAGAATTTTTATCGTCGGTTCAATTATAGATCTTACTCAGGAGAAAAAGACACAGCAAAAGATCAGCTTTCTTAGTTTTCATGATCAGCTCACAGGTCTTTATAATCGTCATTTTTATGAAGAAGAAGTCTATAGACTTGACCGTGAACGTAATTTACCTCTTGCAGTGATACAGGCAGATGTTAATGGCTTGAAATTAACCAATGATGCATTCGGACATACTACCGGCGACCGGCTTATAAAAGCCGCTGCAAATGTCCTTAAAGATGCCTGTCGTGCCGATGATATAGTTGCAAGGCTAGGTGGTGACGAATTTATAGTATTGCTACCAAAGACAGATCATAATGGCGTAGAAGCAATAGTCACCAGAATGAGAGAAAAAATAGATGAATGCTTTATTGATTCTATCCCTCTTTCAATTTCACTTGGCTGGGCAGTAAAAAAAGATATGCGCGAAGATATCGCAGACATAATGAAGCAGGCAGAAGATTATATGTATAGACGTAAACTGAACGAAAGTCCTGAAATGCGCAGCAAAACAGTTCAGTCTATTATGTCAAGATTAAGTGAAAACTGCATTATAGAAAAAAGCCACTCAGAAAATGTCGGGAAATTAGCAGTTATGCTTGGACGAGAGTATGACTTGCCCGATTCCGATTTATCTGATTTATATTTACTTGGACAATTGCATGATATAGGTAAAATAGATGTAGATCCTGAAATTATTAATAAACCAGACGTCTTGAACGAAGATGAATGGATAGCAATGAAAAAACATCCGGAAGTAGGATACAGAATACTTAGCACCGTAAATGACCTGGCAGAAATTGCAGATTATGTACTTGCTCATCATGAAAGATGGGATGGTACCGGTTATCCAAGACGCCTTGCGGCATATCAGATTCCTCTGCAGTCTCGCATAATCGCTATTGCAGACGCCTATGATGCCATGACAAGCCCTAAGCCTTATCGAAAGGCGTTAAGTAAGGAAGAAGCAATAGAGGAATTAAAAAAAGCCGCCGGTATGCAGCTTGATCCTGATCTGACAGTATTATTCATTGATGCCTTAAAGGAAAATAACTCCCTGTAAATATTTTGTTTTGCAGGCAAAATAAAGGGGTTGTCTTATGACAACCCCTTTTATTAATACTTCTGATTGCTAATTTTTAAATCAACAATTAAATAAAAATTAATAGCTACCAAGCAAGGACATCAACAATCCGCCTGTTGCAATTGTCAGTACAATAGCAATACCTATCATGATCAGGTAGAAAATCAAATAAGCTCTGGCAAAACTTTTTCTATTTGCATTTGCATCTCCGAAAGCCCATACCAGAAGAAGAATAAAGCCTACAACCGGTATTAACATCAGAAACATCATCCCCAAAAACTGTCCTGTGCCAAGAGGACTGTTATCAACATTAGCAGCATAACTTTGTGGCTGTTGATAGCTATTATTTACTGGTGGCTGCTGATATTGCGGTTGGGGTTGCGGAGGAGGCGGCGGAGCAGATGAATAAGTCTGCTGAGGTGCTGCCGATCCTAGTGTATTTCCACAGCCATCACAAAAACGAGCATCATCTGGATTATTTTTACCACATGAAGAACAGATCATAACTTTATCCCCCTTTATTTAAGAACGTGGACTACCACATTTCATACAGAAGTTGCCTGTATTTTCATGTCCACAATTACATTTCCATTTATCGGAAATGTTTTTCTGAGCTTCAGTCTCGACAGGCTCAGGTTTAGAATCAGGTTGATTATTAACCGGAGTTTGTATCGGCGGCTGAACAGGCACATTGGACACAGGCGGCTGCTGCGGAGCCTGATATCCCTGTGGTGGCTGTTGCGGCGGAGCCTGGTATCCTCTTGGTGGCTGCTGTTGTGGCGGAGCCTGATATCCCTGTGGTGGCTGATAGCCTTGCCCTGGAGCTCCAGCAGATGGGCCAGGTGCAGGTTTAGCCTTTGGTGTAACAAGTCCTAGTGTTTTATCAGCCAACATTCCCAGGAACGGAAGATTACAGCTTTTTTTGCTAATTATCTGAATTGCAGCAAACAGATAAGCAGCAAAAAGGAGTACAGATAAAATCGTGTTGATATATCCCCAGAAAGAATTGGTCCTGTCCAGAGCTTTGTATGCTTCAATCAGCCTGAAGAACCAGCGGAAAAAGTCAAATACCCAGCCAAGTACAAGTAAAACAACCCTATAACCCAATCTGAGATATAAAGCCTGAAACGACATCTTAGCAAGCGGCTGACTTTTGTCCAGAAAAACTGCATATGCTATGAGCAAAAACAGTAATTCAACATAACCAAAATAGCCAAGCACAACTGCAAGTATGCCTAAAGCAGTTACACTTAGCTTTACCCTGGTTTGATCCATGTAAATAACCCCCTCTAACAAGATAAATATTTTATGTTTCACGTCATTTATTATGGAACATAATCTATACTAATTCTTACTTATCATAAAGGTGATGTCAAGGCAAAAAAGATCAGAAATACAGTACGATCAGGCTAAAATATATTTTTTCAAAGGAAAATAGTCAGAAAACAATAATAATGATAAAAAAGAGTCAATAAAAGTCAATGACAAAATATCATGACATAAGAAAATTATATTTTAAATTTGATCTAAAGAAGAGTTTATGAAAAAATTTCGGTAAAATATTTCTCAATACCATTACCTATTCCCTGAGCCAGATTTTTCTGAAAAGAATCATCCATTAACAACTGCAGATCATTTTTATTACTCATATATGCTAACTCAAGCAAAGTACCTGCCAGGCCGTGTTCACGCAAAACGGCATAATTGCCTTGAAGTACCGGATCACCTGCATTCGTACCACTTATCTGAGGAGCCTTGGTAACAGCACCATCATAAACAAACTGAGCAAGTTTTCTATTTCTCTCATTATCACGATTCCAGTAGACACCATTTCCTGAAGGCTCGGTTTGTTCCAATAAACCTTGTGCCTCTGATTCTTCAACATTAGAATCATGGCAATAATAAGCCTGCATACCATGTAAAGAAGTGTCATAATCATGTGCATTGCAATGCAAAGAAACAAAAATTACATTTTTACAATCCTTCTGCAGATCCAATAGCCTCATCTGTTCCTGACTCATGCCATAGCCACGCATAAAACCAAAGCCTCCACTATCGGGATTATCACTATTTATTTCTATCGGAACCTGAAGCTTATCTATTATGCCTTCAACAAAATCCCGATCACTAACAACATCTATTTGATATGCATTCATATAATCAAGAGACAGCAAACTGGCTCTGGCAACTCTGGCATAAAGCGAATGAAAAGTATCGTCTTCTCTAATGAGATAGCTTTCAATATTTCTTTCCGTTAAATCAGCCTGTAATTTAAGTGCTATTTTCATAACTACATCGGCTTCTTTTACACTTGTTCCATCTGATAATCTGCCCGGCGCTCCGCCATCTATGCCTCCATGTCCCGGATCAATCAGAACAATCGCTCTCTGATTATTCATAAAAGGCTTAATCTGAGAATTAAGAACGAAATCCATTCCATCAGAAGCATATTCGCTTACTTCCGGCGCATTTGAATTTCCTTGTTTATTATCATTTTCATTAATTTTTTCCGACTGATTATCATTGGCGCTGTCTTTATCCTTTTCTGTCTTTTTATCATTTGAGGAAAAAAGATTCATTACGGAGGAAAAAGAATCCTTTACATTATGCTTTTGTGACCATATAAAACCAGCAATCGTAGTAAATATCAAAACAACAGCAATGAATGTAAAAACCCTTCTCACAGCTCTTCGTCTTCTAATTCTTCTACGCCTTTCAGCCGCCTGTTTTCGTTCCATCATAAGTCTGCGTTCAGCTGCCTGATTCGCTCTGACACCACTTCGTTCAGAATAAACAGGTTGTCTGCCTGTTCTGACATAGTCGGGATTAGTGCTTCTATTATAATTGTTAAAATCATTTTGTTTTCTATAACGATCTGGCACTTGCTGTCCTCCTGTTTGTTTCGTTATAAAAATTATACCAAAGGCGCATTAATTGCGATATCAATTATATGACTGCCAAGTAATAGTTTGCTTACAATTGACTTAAAACAAGTAAATATTTGCATACGAAAAAACTGTCCCCCGATTTAATTAATCTCAAGAGACAGTTTACTTAATCTAAAAATTCATAATGATTTTTGGTAATTTAACGTCTGCGCCTTCTGCGGCCTTTGCTTCTGCCACCAAATAAACTGGTAATCTGAGCTATAACCTGTGTTATAACACCTAGTATTCCAGCATATTCCTTGCTTTTGCTAAAAAAAGCAGAAACGTTATCACCAATAGCCTCGGCAGCTCCACCAACAGCCTCAACTCCAGAAGAAACTGTTCCGGTTACAGTTTCAACATCATGTAAAATTACCGGCACCGTTTCACTGATACTTTCTGTAAGAACATTTACATCATCAACCGTACGGTCAAGTTTTTTTATCAAGTCGGGCAGTTGCTCCACAGACTGTGTTACAGGTTCGTCCAGCTCATCAACAAGCTTAGATATCTGTCCAATCGTTCTGATCGCACGTGCAATAAGAATAATCAGAAAAATTAAACAAACCACTGCCGTCAATATAAGTAAACCCAGTAATAACTGCATAATGTCAACTGTTACCACAGTACTTAAGCCAGCAGGCAAATAATTTTCTGAAATCAACATGCTATTACCTCTCATATGATTCTTCATAACCAGAAACCGATTTTATTTCTGGTTTACCAAAGAGCTTTTTGAAATATTATTTCTCCAGCTCTTCCTTTACATCTTTTTTGAGATTTTTAGCATTCTTTTTCACATCTTCTTTGATATTAGAAGCAGTTTCTACAGTTTCTTCAACAGCTTCTTCGACGTCATTTTTCTCTTTATGGAAGCGGCTTTTAACCTCAGCTACTTTTTCTTTTGTAACTTCAGCAGCTTTAGAAGCAGCTTCTCTGGCTTTTTCTGCACCAAGTTCGGCACCCATACGAATATCGGCACGTGTTTCCTTGCCAGATTTAGGAGCAAACAGCAAACCTGCTATAGCACCTGCAAGTGCACCAATACCTATTCCTGCAGCAACATTCTTACGAGCGCGGCGTTTGCTTTTTCCATTCAAAGTGTCTCTGATTTCATTAAACATGGATAAATCCTCCTTTTGATCTATTATTGTCTTCGTCACTATCGGATTCATCTTAAGCAAAACAGTCAATAACTGTTCGCTTATTAGGAAATAATGATCCTTCCAATATATTATACCATAGCACTGATTTAATATAATGTAAAAAACAAAAGTTACAGTAGTTCTGTCAACTCATATTCTGCCGGCAGATATCCTTGTTCGGATGCGTTCTTATACCATGAAATAGCTTTGCTGATATTTGCGATACAACCTATTCCTAATTCATAACAAATAGCTACAGCATACTGAGACTGCATCAAGCCAAGATCAGCGGCATGTAAAAAACTTTTGAAAGCTTCAATTTCATCAGTTTTTACGGCATAGCCCTTAAGATAGCATATTCCCCGGGCATAGTATCCTTCCGGCTTATTTAACCTGCAAAGCGATTCTGCAGTCTGCATATAGTCCTTAAAACGTTCAAGTCTCAGATAATAAGGCAACATATCAATTAATCTTTTTACTTCTTCACGAGTTGCAACCTGCAAAGATGGTCTGCTGTTTTTGAAACCATAGATTCTGCAAAAAAGAGTTTCCCAGCTTTTTATAAGCCAACCGGCATATTGCCAGGCAAGGCCATAGTCTTCATGCAAATCAGATTCAAATTTTCTTATGTCTATGGTTGCTGCAGCTTTATGTTTTTTCATTACACGAAGGAGCTCATATGCTATTCCTGACTGCACAGAAACAAGCAGACAATGTATTATTTTCTTTTCATGCGGCAAAATATCAGAAAGAGCATTTCGCAAAGTAAAAGGACGCAGCCATAGACTTTCGCCAAAATCCTGCCAAAGCAGATACATTTTATCTACTATTTCTTCAAGACAATTGTCATTCATTTTCAGGCCTCTATTGTTATTACAGACTGTCCGTTCAGTTTTATCTCATTACCAGCCATAATAGGTACAGCTCTGCCGGGAGCAACCTCCATTTCCTGAGCACCGCTTGCAGGTTTGAATTTCCAGACAGTATCTGTCAGATTACAAAGCCCCCATATTTTAGGATTTTGAGGATTACGTATAACTTCAGCCACTATATTATCAATATCACTTTCCTGACAATATGGTTCAATTTCGCTTTGACGGATTTTTGTATCAGCAGCTACAAGAATTGTCTGTAATCCGGAAGAAGTCTTAACTACAAATCTAGGAGGAGTATCAAATTTACGTTTGCAATACCAGCATTGAATCTGTTTGCTCCCATGCTGCCAGAAATTTTCTGCACGGTCATGCGGACAGCGTGCAATCTGATTTTCAAGCTGGCGAAAAGCATACAACCATTCTCCCTCAGTAACTCTTCTGTCAGGTTGTTTTATTCCAGTAGTAAAAGATCTGATGAAAAGATCTTTTATCACCTGAGGGCAGGCATCCCAGAATTTTAAAGGCGTTTGATATTCTGGATCAGCAGGTAATCTGTTACTGCTGTTTTGAGGATCGAAAATAAAAACAGGTTTTTCGCCATAGATCATTTTTTTAGCTGGAATATCCCATACGCGAATATTATATTCAAGCATTCCATGCATTGGATGATGCCAAATCCAAAAATAGAATAATAATATCGCCAGAGAATAAAGATCTGTTCCTGTTGAAGGTGCTTTTTTACCAATAATAACCTCTGGAGCCATAAATTCCATAGTTCCCAGAATTCTGGATCCTGACTGCTGGTTTATACCAATATTGTCATTATCTATAATTAAAACTTCTCCACTGGCAGGATTAAAAAGGAAATTACCCATTGATATATCTCTATAGCAATATCCTGATAAATGCAGTTGTCTATAAGCCTGAGCCAGCTGCCATGATATGCGGCAACGTTGTTTCATCCCTGGAGAGGGTCTTAATCTTGCCCAGATTTGTCCTAATTCAGCATATGATTTCAAATCTACAACCGGCATTATATAACCAAAAGAAGCATCTCCTGCTTTGAGCACAATATCCTGCGGCCAGACAAATCTTTTCCCAGCTTCGCCTTTAGGTGGTCCCATTCGGATCAGTCGGGCAATCATTTCTTTTTGCTCTTTGGTGGCATTTTGCTTATGATACCATTTAACAGCCCATACTTTACCGCCGCACTTAGCCTGAAAAACAGCGCCTTGTCCGCCCTCTCCCAGTCTGGCAGTTATTCTGTACTGCTGTCTGCTCAGTTGCCCGGTTATAACATCATCAAGGTTTAGCATATCTACTCCTTTTTTTAGGGTCAGACTGCCAGAAAAGTGCAAGAGAAATATCATCCCCGCTGCCATTTGCAGATACACGGTCAAGAAAACCAGGAATGACTTCTACAGTTCTGGCAAAATCATAATTGTTTATATTATTTATCAGGCTACACAAAAAATCTTCAAAAGCCTTATCACCGGAAAACCCGTTTGACAGACCATCTGTACTAAGACTTATCAGACAAGGCTCATGCAATGTCCAACGGCAAAAGCGCCATAGTCTGATCGAATCTGTCGAGATGAGGGAATGTGTTTCGTTGGCAATCAGATTTTCTGCCGCAGGAATAGGTCTGCCGACAAGGCCATTTTGTTGAGTGACTGTCATATCACCATCACCAATCTGTCCACCAATCAAGCAATCATCGAAAGCCAGGGCAAACAGCAAGGTGGTTCCGTACCTTTTATACAAAGAAGCAGAAGGACGGTTAAATACCATTTTGTCATCAGGAAAATTATCAACATAATGCTTTTGAACAGACTGTCTCCACTGTCTGGTCAGTCTATGTGCAAAATCATGACGGATGGCATCGTACAATAATGACGAAGAAGTATTAAAGCGCCGGCAAAAAGACCTAAGACAGCAAAGAGCAGTCTTAACTGCCAGTTCTGCACCATATTGACTCAGGTCATACCTTTCATCACCATGGCCATCTGCCACAGCAAGTATTGTAACCTGCCCCTGGGGCAACCTGCCACGCCAGACCGAGGCAGCATCCTGACAAGGTCTGTTTTCACGAATATGTGCAGAACCGGTTCTAACCGATACAAAAGTATTATCCGGTATCCCTTTTCCTGACAAATTCTTTCCATATCTACTGGAAAACTTTTCTGGAATATCAGCTGCCATATAATCAGAATACTTCGTTGGCATCATCTATCTGTAAACTGACAGGTGCACTTGCAAGAATTACATTGCGGGCACCTTCATCATTTTCCAGATCATCTTCATCGGCATTGTAAAAAGTTTTTGATTGTGATGAACTAACTGATGCCGTAACACTGGCCCACTTAATATACTCAACCAGTTTTCCTGGAGTATCAGCTTTTAGAACTCCTACCTCAGGATGGTTGGTAAAACGCAGCAAAGCTTGCTCATCATATTCACTGCCATCTCCTATTGCAATAACAAGACGTACTGCTTTTTTGCCCCAAGGAGCATGATCAAGCTTTCTGATAGCCTTCTCATACTTTTCTTCAGGTTCCGTACAAAATCCGTCAGAAAGCAAAACGCATACAGGAGGGAAACCACGCCTGTTCATTCTTTCAATATCAAGCTCCTCCAGCAACAGCTCAATAGCCGATGCTGTAGCTGTATAACCACCGGAAGTAAGATCAGGCCAGATAAAGTTCTCAAGTGTTTCTGGTTCAGGACCAACATGCCAGCCTGCATCAGTTGAAAAGGCAATAGCTCTCATCATTACCTGAACTTCCGGATGTGCCTGCAAAGCCCTTGCTATTTCAGGGATAGCCTCACGAATTGCCTGATTCAAGGTAGCAATTTTCTTACCACGCATAGAGCCCGAACAGTCAACCAGCCAGAAAAACTGTAAAGGTCTTTTGGTTATTTCACCTTCAAGCTTCGGACCGTCATTAATAATTTCGTCAGTCATAATTATCCTCCCAGTTAAACTTTTTCTACCACATCAGATGGCAGAACCATCTGCATATAAAGTTCCACCATTATTTATTATCGTACATAAGCAGATAAAACTTAAAAATAAAATACATATTCAGCGATAAAGTCCGTATACTTGGTGTAAATTGAGAAATAAAAAAGAGCCACGAGCTCGCTTTCGGTATAATAGGTTTTGCGAAACTAACAACTGAAAGGAATGAGATCATGGCTCAAGTACATCTTACACTGGAAGACGAAATTCTTAAAGACCTTATGCTTGGAAATCGGGAGAACGGGGTGGCGAAATTACTGGAAAAAGTATTTGATGCGGTGCTGCGAGGACAGGCCAGCGAACAATTGAATGCCGAGCCGTATGAGCGAAGTGATGGACGTGTCAGCTATCGGAATGGCTATCGCGAGCGTACCCTGACAACTAGAGTAGGAACGCTGATTCTTCACGT
>NZ_CDHP01000057.1:0-10038 GCF_900002895.1 Ercella succinigenes
CGCTGGCCTGTCCTCGCAGCACCGCATCAAATACTTTTTCCAGTAATTTCGCCACCCCGTTCTCCCGATTTCCAAGCATAAGGTCTTTAAGAATTTCGTCTTCCAGTGTAAGATGTACTTGAGCCATGATCTCATTCCTTTCAGTTGTTAGTTTCGCAAAACCTATTATACCGAAAGCGAGCTCGTGGCTCTTTTTTATTTCTCAATTTACACCAAGTATACGGACTTTATCAAACTTACCGTGTAAAATACATTTAAGATATCCAATAGTTGCATCAGGAATATAGTCAAAAGTTCTTGTTGGTTTTCCATTAGAGTATATTACGATATCTTCATGATTAATTATTGATTTTGCAAAATCAGCTACCACTCTTTGATCATTGATTCTCATTCCTGGGCCATAATTATTAAAGGGTCTTACAATTATTATTGGCATTTTATGTATTCTGGCAAAATTAAAACACAGTGTTTCACCAAAACGTTTTGACTCGTCATAACAAGCTCTTGGACCACAGGTATTTACATTGCCTAAGTAATCTTCTGGAGTTGGAATTTGTTCATTTACAGGATCACCATAAACTTCACTGCTGGAATAAAATAAAAAACCTGAAATATTGCGTTTCTTGTAAAATTCTAATAAATTTCTTAAACCTGCTACATCAGCATCAATTGTTTCAATTGGATACTTTCTATAATAAACAGGGGAAGCCAAAGATGCCATGTGAAAAATGAAATCTGCGTCATTAGCAAAATTCAAATCACAATTAATAACATCATCTTGCCTTAAATCAAAAAGATCATCTTGTCCTATTCTGTTAATCCAGGCCGGCTTGCCAAACAAATAATTATCGATACCGTACACTTTACGCAAACCTAATTCTTTTCCATAAAGGTAAAAATAATGCAAAAGGGTATAACCAAGCGATCCTGCATAGCCGGTGACCAAAAGTGTCTTTCCGTTAAATCTTTTCTTTTCATTCTCAGATAAACTGTTGTGTATAAAAAACATATCTTTTTTTGTAATATCAGAGATCATTTTTGTAGTCTTCCTTCCACTTTTGCCAAGGGGCTCTTCTTTCCATCCACAATTTTTCTAAAATAAATTTATCTCTTTGTGTATCCATACATTGCCAGAAACCATTATGCTTATAAGCTGTTAACATATCTTGTGAAGCAAGTTTTTCAAGAGGTTCCTTTTCCAAAATAGTTGTATCTCCCGAAATATTATCTAAAAGCTCTGGTTCTGCCACCATAAATCCTCCATTTATCCAGCCGCCATCTTCCTTTGCTTTTTCAACAAATTTTCTAATATGGTTTGTTTGATCATCAATATCTAAAACACCAAATCTACCGCCTGGCTGTATCGCCGTAACAGTGACTGTTTTTTTCTTTTTTTTGTGATATTCAAACAATTTATCTATAGGTAAATCAGACAGTCCGTCCCCATAAGTTAACATAAAAGTTTCATTATCAAGATATTTTGCGACTCTTTTTATTCTGCCCCCTGTCATAGTATGTAGACCCGTATCTATTAACGTAACTTTCCAGGGTTCTGAAACATTATTATGGACAATCATTCTATTGTTTGCAGTAAAATCAAAAGTCACATCTGAAGCATGTAAATAATAATCGGCAAAATATTCTTTAATAAAATATCCCTTATATCCCAGACAAATAACAAAATCATTAAACCCATAGTAACTATATGATTTCATTATATGCCATAAAATAGGCTTGCCACCAATTTCTATCATTGGCTTTGGCCGCAGATGACTCTCTTCGCTTATACGTGAACCAAGACCACCAGCTAGTATGACAACTTTCATTTTACGCCCTCTACTTTTCTGAAAGAATTTTATTAATAGCACTAGTTGCGTTTTTTAGAAGGTCTGGATATAACTGACTCTCATTTATTATCCCCAAAATCTCTTTGTCACCCAGGATTGCATTAATTAATCCAATCCGCTCTGATAAAGGTTTTTGTATAGTCTGCTCGGCAGATTTTATACAATCCAGTAGGGAATGATAAAGAACTTCTGCCATAAAGACAACATTTTTATCTGTTAGCTTATCCCAGCTGTTCAATAAACTTTTTGTCAACGTATATATCACAAGATAATCCTGGTATCTATCAACTCTTGTATCAGTCGAATAAATGGAAGCAGAATGTATTCTATAATTATATATGATGGCTTTAATGGCTCCAATCTTTGTGCTTTTTTTCATAGTTTCAAGTACAAGTATGGTGTCTAACCCATTTTTATATGAGTAATATTTTTTTATTTCTTTTGAAAATACTTGATTATGTATATCAGATCTAATAAGTTTACCCCATGCGGGTCTTAGACAACCATAAATTTCGTGCCATACATTACCTAATATTTCTATTGAGTCAGAATTTAGAAAAGGTGGAATTCTTATCATATTTTTTGAGGTGTCATGCACAAACAACTCTGCTCCACCAACTACTATATCCAAGTCATTTTCTTTAGCATGCTGATATAAGTACAACAAACAATTTTTATCCAGATAGTCATCACCATCAAGATAGCAAATATAATCTGATTTTAAATTTGACAAATATGTTAAAAATGCCTGACTATCGGAACATTTATTAATAACTGTATTTTTTTCGTTACGAAAAAGTTTTATTCTATTATCTTTTTTTTCATACTCTTTTAGAATTTCCAATGTTCCATCATCACTTGCATTGTCAATTATGATCCACTCAAATTCGTTAAAAGTCTGATTTATAACACTTTCTGCACATTCTCTAATAAAATCAACAGAATTATACACTTTTGTTCTTATTGTTATTTTAGGAGGCATCATAGATTCCTTGGAATTTAATGAAATACTGTTTTTAATAATTTTTTCTATTTCACTTAGCTTATTTTTTAATTCCACTTTAAACTCTTTTTCATTACTGTTATCAAAAGTTCTCGAATAATAATAGTAGGCTGAATTATAATCAGATTGCTGCTCCTTTAGATACCCAAGATTAAACAATACATCCGTATTCTTTTCATCTATTTTAAGAGCATATTTTAGAGTATCTTCAGATTTTTCAAAATGACCTTCTATCATATATAATATTGCTTTGGCTGACAGCACCTCTATATCATCGCCAATAATTTTATCAAATTCTGCAATTAATGACTTTGCCTGTTCAATTAAACCTGATTCTATTAACTGATTTACATTTAAAAGAAATTTTTTCTTCATTTGTTCAAATTCTTCTGTCTTCTGAATTTCCTTTTCAGGGTTATTATCATTCATCTGCTCCTGACTAATAAGAAACTCTACAATAAAGTTCATTTCAGGACATGCTTGAAGAGCTTGTCTCAAAGTACGAATATATTCCAATATTTTATTTTCCTGCTTCAATAGCCAAGCCTTCTTAAACAAAGCAATAAAAAGATCCTCAGATTCATTAATGCTCACGTTTGGGAAATTATCAATAGCCTTTTTTGAATATTTTTTTTCTGAATATTTAACCGCAGACGACAAATATATCTGGACAAGTTCATTGTCAAGTTCATTGCTTTTTTTTGGATTGTATTGCTGAATTAGCAGTAATAGAGCTAATTTTTTTAGAATTCTAATTTCATTAAAACCGCTACTGCTTTTTAGATTTTCAACATAATTTCTGATTTGGGACAAATCAGAAATTTCATTTAACTTCTCAAAAGCTTTCAGAATATCTTTGTCTTTTTGTTCGGAAAGCAATGTAGTTAATTCCCTGAAATCATTTATTTCAAACAAATAATACTTTATTATGTCTCTCCATAATTCTGGAACAAGCTCTTTTATTCTTAAAGGAGCTTCATTTTTAATATCGACAGAATCTATCGTTATTTCCCCTGAATGATTGCTTTTATGTAATGATAATCTTAGTTTATTTAACCACCCGTATGCATGATCTAGATTGGCAAGTGATTTAATTAAAAGAAAATAATCAATATCAAACGGTATATCATCTGTATTTTTTATAAAGGTTGTTTTACTATCATCGCTATTTTTTTTCTCTTGTATTAAACTGTCAATAATGTACTCTATTAAATCAACACTGTATGATAGTTGAGCTTTATCATCATTAACCATGTCTGATAAAAACTTGGTTAAAATATCCAACTTACTGAGAAATAAACAAGATTTTATTTTGATATTGATAATTTTATTATAGTTTTTATATTCTCTTTTTATTTTATCAGTATAACTTATAGAATTTTCATATTGTTTTAATTTAAAACAAGCAAAAGCACAGTCATGATAGGCTTCTTCTAATCTGTTAACTGTGCTGTTTACAATAGTAATATCTTTAACAGCCTTTTTCTCCTGATTTACAACAATATCAATATATTTATCGTATGCTTTCAACCCTTCTTCATACTTGTTCTGCAAGCATTTAGCCTTGCCAAGATAAAACCATAAATCTATAACATAGTTTTTATAGGATAATCCTTCCTGTGCAATTTCTACCGCTCTATATAAATTGTTAAAATACAAATACAAATTGACAAGGTTTACCAATGCATAAGTGTAATATTTTCGGCCTTTTTCATTATGCTTTTTAAACAGCTCATAGGACTTCTCAGCTGCTTCCAGAGCCTCAGCATGATCCTTATGCATCAAATATGTTTTTGAAAGCTGATACCACAAATAGATATTATTTGGTTCTTCCTCCAAAGAATCACGAAGTAATTTACCCGTTCTTTGATATTTATATTCCATTAATTCATTATCGGTATTGTCATAACCATAATGATCTACAAAAAGATTTATATGCTTTACAGGAGGCTTTATCTGAGGTTGTTCATGAATTTTGCCCTTAAAATGAAAATCTTTAGTTTTTCTTGCCAGTCTCGTGGCGTGAAACATATTAAAACTATCCGGGTTATTTTTATCGAGTATATTTTTGATAATTATTGTGCCACCATTATATTTTTTTGATTCATCTGACTTGATAAAATCAAGTAATGGTTGAAAATCAACAACTACCTCATCGGCATCAAGAAATAAAAACCATTCCCCTTTTGCGTAATTGACAACGGTGTTTCTCATTTGTGCAAAATCATCTTGCCACAAATGTGTATATACTCTTTGTGTATATTTTTTAGCTATTTCTATGGTTGAATCTTCTGAACCTGTATCAACAACTATCAACTCTGCTTCTATTTCATTTAAAATAGGAACAATAGCTTCAAGACAGCGATCAAGGTTTTTTTCTTCATTTTTTACCATTAATCCAATACTAAGTTTCACAGATAAACCTCGCATAAAAGTAATAATCACATTATATCATTTTGTTTATTATACTTGTCAAAGAAAAGCAGAGGATTAATGAATCATCAATCCTCTGCCTGCTTATTATTAATTCATCAATATAAAAACTAATTAACTATTAATAACTAATATTAGAAGCTTAAATTATCTCAGAAGCTGAAGGACACCCTGAGGAGCCTGATTAGCCTGAGCCAGCATTGCCTGTGCAGCCTGCTGCAGAATATTGTTCTTGGTGAATTCCATCATTTCCTGTGCCATGTCTACGTCACGGATACGTGATTCAGCAGCCTGCAGGTTCTCTGATGAAGTATCGAGGTTCTTGATGGTGTGTTCCAGACGATTCTGGTAAGCACCAAGTTTAGATCTTTCTGTTGATACTGCTTCCATCGCCTGATCTATAACTTCTACTGCAGCGGCAGCTTTACCATGGTCAGAAATATCAAGTGCATATACATCAGCACCTTCTGTAGAAACATCAGAAAGAGTTTCGGCTCCAGTTGCACCGGCATCAACAAAGCTTGCACCTTCTACTGTTGATGCACCAGCACCAGCAGCTGTAGCAGTTGAAGCACCAGCTATACCTAATTCCTCCGCTCTCATGTCCGCAATTTCAATTGTGAAGCTCTGATTATTATTTGATCCGATCTGGAGACTTAAGCCGCCAGCTTTCTCACCATCAATCAACTTCTGAGTATTAAACTCAGTATTATTACCGATTCTGGTAATCTCAGCTGTCAGCTGATTCATTTCCTTCTGGATTTCACTACGATCTGTCTCTGTGTTGGTATCATTGGCAGACTGTACAGCCAGTTCACGCATTCTCTGAAGTATTGCATGGGTCTCATTAAGAGCACCTTCTGCTGTCTGAATGAGTGATATACCGTCCTGAGCATTTCTTGATGCCTGATTCAAACCACGAATCTGTCCACGCATTTTTTCTGATATAGCCAATCCTGCTGCATCATCACCTGCACGGTTGATTCTGTAACCTGAAGAAAGTTTCTCCATTGATTTGGCACCCTGATTTGTACCAATGCTAAGCTGACGATGTGTGTTCATTGCCATCAAATTGTTATTAATTCTCATGTTATTTTCCTCCTTGAGTTTTGTCTTTAGGCTTCCATGCCTTTTTTATTTGTTTTTTTTGCAAAATTATAGATTTGCTGATCGCTTCTACAACAATCAGCAAATCATTTTAAATAAAATAATTATCTCAGAAGCTGAAGGACACCCTGAGGAGCCTGATTAGCCTGAGCCAGCATTGCCTGTGCAGCCTGCTGCAGAATGTTGTTCTTGGTGAATTCCATCATTTCCTGTGCCATGTCTACGTCACGAATACGTGATTCAGCAGCCTGCAGGTTCTCTGATGAAGTGTCCAGATTCTTGATGGTGTGTTCCAGACGATTCTGGTAAGCACCAAGTTTAGATCTCTCTGTTGATACTGCTTCCATCGCCTGATCTATAACTTCTACTGCAGCGGCAGCTTTACCATGATCAGATATATCAAGTGCATATGCATAAACAGTACCTGTACTTGAAACATCACTAAGATGATCATCTCCGCCGTTAACAAAAACAGCTCCAGTTACAGTTTCAGTTCCAACACCCTCTGCATCAACCGCAGTACCAGCAGCAGTAGTTGTTGCCTCATTGGTTAAGCCAAGAGATAAAGCACGCATATCTGAAATCTCTATTGTAAAGCTTTGATTATTGTTCGATCCAATTTGCAGATTAACCGCAGAAGCATCATCGCCATCTAGAAGTTTTTTCGTGTTAAATTCAGTGTTATTACCGATTCTGGTAATTTCGGCTGTCAGCTGATTCATTTCTTTCTGGATTTCACTACGATCTGTCTCTGTGTTGGTATCATTGGCAGACTGTACAGCCAATTCACGCATTCTCTGAAGAATTGCATGGGTCTCATTAAGAGCACCTTCTGCTGTCTGAATAAGTGATATACCGTCTTGAGCATTTCTCGATGCCTGATTCAAACCACGGATCTGTCCACGCATTTTTTCTGAAATTGCCAATCCTGCTGCATCATCACCTGCACGGTTGATTCTGTAACCTGAAGAAAGTTTCTCCATTGATTTGGCACCTTGATTTGTACCTATGCTGAGCTGACGATGTGTATTCATTGCCATCAAATTGTTATTAATTCTCATGTTATTTTCCTCCTTGAATTTTCTTTTAGGCTTCCATGCCCTTTTTATTTGTTTTGTGTTTATTAGAGATTTATAAACTTGCTGATTGTTTTAACACAATCAGCAAGCCATTTTGAATAAAATCTAAATTATCTCAGAAGCTGAAGGACACCCTGAGGAGCCTGATTAGCCTGAGCCAGCATTGCCTGTGCAGCCTGCTGCAGAATGTTGTTCTTGGTGAATTCCATCATTTCCTGTGCCATGTCTACGTCACGGATACGTGATTCAGCAGCCTGCAGGTTTTCTGATGAAGTATCGAGATTCTTGATGGTGTGTTCCAGACGATTCTGGTAAGCACCAAGTTTAGATCTCTCTGTTGATACTGCTTCCATTGCCTGATCTATAACTTCTACTGCAGCGGCAGCTTTAGTGTGATCAGAAATATCAAGTGCATACTCTGCAGTTCCACTTGTAGTTACATCACTAAGAGAACCTGCTGTTGTGGCCGCAAAACTTGCTCCACTTACAGCTTCTGAACCAGCACCTTCTGCTGTACCTGAACTCTCACCTGAAATACCAAGAGAAAATGCTCTCATATCATTAATTTCAATTGTGAAACTCTGATTATTGTTTGATCCGATCTGGAGTTGAAGACCTGTCTGAGTACCGTCAATCAGCTTCTGGGTATTAAACTCAGTGTTATTACCTATTCTGCTGATCTCAGCTGTCAGCTGATTCATTTCCTTCTGGATTTCACTACGATCTGTCTCTGTGTTGGTATCATTGGCAGACTGTACAGCCAGTTCACGCATTCTCTGAAGTATTGCATGGGTCTCATTAAGAGCACCTTCTGCTGTCTGAATGAGTGATATACCGTCCTGAGCATTTCTTGATGCCTGATTCAAACCACGAATCTGTCCACGCATTTTCTCTGATATAGCCAATCCAGCTGCATCATCACCTGCACGGTTGATTCTGTAACCTGAAGAAAGTTTCTCCATTGATTTGGCACCTTGATTTGTACCAATGCTAAGCTGACGATGTGTGTTCATTGCCATCAAATTGTTATTAATTCTCATGTTATTTTCCTCCTTGAGTTTTGTCTTTAGGCTTCCATGCCTTTTTTATTTGTTTTTTTTGCAAAATTATAGATTTACTGATCGCTTCTACAACAATCAGCAAATCATTTTAAGTAAAATAATTATCTCAGAAGCTGAAGGACACCCTGAGGAGCCTGATTAGCCTGAGCCAGCATTGCCTGTGCAGCCTGCTGCAGAATGTTGTTCTTGGTGAATTCCATCATTTCCTGTGCCATGTCTACGTCACGGATACGTGATTCAGCAGCCTGCAGGTTCTCTGATGAAGTGTCCAGATTCTTGATGGTGTGTTCCAGACGATTCTGGTAAGCACCAAGTTTAGATCTCTCTGTTGATACTGCTTCCATTGCCTGATCTATAACTTCTACGGCAGCGGCGGCAGCTGTGTGATTAGAAATATCAAGTGCATACTCAGAAACACCACTTGAAGAGGCATCAGTTAAAGTTTCACTGCCTGTAGGGGCAAAACTTGCAGAATCCACATCATCAGTACCAGCACCTGTTGCTGCAGCACCAGCTGTTTCTCCAGAAATACCAAGAGCTAACGATCTCATATCATTGATTGAAATTGTGAAACTCTGGTTATTGTTTGATCCAATCTGAAGTTGAAGACCTGTCTGAGTACCATCGATCAATTTCTGGGTATTAAACTCAGTGTTATTACCGATTCTGCTAATTTCAGATGTCAACTGATTCATTTCTTTCTGGATTTCACTACGATCTGTTTCTGTGTTGGTATCATTGGCAGACTGTACAGCCAGTTCACGCATTCTCTGAAGTATTGCATGGGTCTCATTAAGAGCACCTTCTGCTGTCTGAATGAGTGATATACCGTCCTGAGCATTTCTTGATGCCTGGTTCAAACCACGAATCTGTCCACGCATTTTTTCTGATATAGCCAATCCAGCTGCATCATCACCTGCACGGTTGATTCTGTAACCTGAAGAAAGTTTTTCCATTGATTTGGCACCTTGATTTGTACCAATGCTAAGCTGACGATGTGTGTTCATTGCCATCAAATTGTTATTAATTCTCATGTTATTTTCCTCCTTGAGTTTTGTCTTTAGGCTTCCGTGCCTTTTTTATTTGTTTTTTTGCAATTGGTTAATTGAATATCGGGCGCCCGACATTTGTTTAACCGCCGTCATTTATATTTATCGTATGTTTTCTAGAAACCTTTAACATCTTTTTAAAAATACTTCATATACTAATTAAACAAAAAATTAGGTTTTATTCTATGTAACTTAAGAAACAAAAGCTGTTATTTTGTAATTATTTACTTACCTTATTTCCTAGTTTATATAATAATTACTTCAAGCTATTCTTTGTTACTCTTCTGCTCAGTCAAGTCCAAAAAGTTGGTGTAAATTGTCTTCCGGTATCTGCATGAATCAGGTGACAACATGCAGGTATGCTGCTCGTTCTGCTAACGCTTCTTTTCTTGCTGTTTCTCTCTCATCAAAGTAGCGATCCATTATGAAATACTTTTTGCCGGTCAACCATTTTTCATG
>NZ_CDHP01000058.1:0-3836 GCF_900002895.1 Ercella succinigenes
AGCCATGATCTCATTCCTTTCAGTTGTTAGTTTCGCAAAACCTATTATACCGAAAGCGAGCTCGTGGCTCTTTTTTATTTCTCAATTTACACCAAGTATACGGACTTTATCACTATCAGCTTGTTCTGTAGTTTCAAAAGTATCAATAATTATTTCTTCTTTAACACCTGAACAAGAAGTAAGTAGAATAAAAATACATATCATCATAATAATAAAAACTATTTTTTTCATATGTTTCTCCCGTAAAGATAAATATTATAAAATAAAGCAATTTATTTAAGTTGCCTAAATTCAGCCGGTGACATGCCTACAATTTCTTTGAACACTCTTGTGAAATACTTTGGATCGTTATATCCAACAGCTGCTGCTATTTCAAATATTTTTTTATTAGTACCTATGAGAAGTCTTTTAGCATGGCTTATTCTAAACTCTTTTAGAAAAGACGTGAAGTTAACATTCATTTCCTTGTAAAAAAGCTTACTTAAATATTCAGGAGATATATCAAGATAAATCGCTACCGTCTCAAGATTAATTGCATCATAATAATGCAAGCGAATATAGTTAATTGCTTTTTTTATTAAATAATTCCTAATGCCATCTGATTTAACATGATTATTGGATATTTGTTCAGCTATCGACAAAAAAATCTCATGTAATTCTTCCCTGATTATCACATTGGCTATCTTACCTATATATTTTTGTTTAACCATTTTTTGATACTTGTGAGAATCTACATCTTTTAACACATTCATCAAAGAAGTAATTAGAGCATTTGAAGCTTCTAGAACATCTTCACTACTATAAGAGGCCTTAAATAAGCTGTCTTCAAATTGCTGCAATAATTCCTTGAATACACTATCAGCCCCTGAACAAATAGCTTGTACTATTTTGGTTTCTATATCTGCAGGATAAGTGTATTTTTGGTACTGCTTAGATATGTCATCTGCATTTATTATTATTGATTTGCTTTCTTTCTCAGTTATAGCTCTTTTTAAAGCAGTTTCCATTTTGGCATAATCAGTGTGAAGACTCAAAACCGATTGGCTTTTAGCTTTTACCGCCACACACTTGAGATCACGTTGATAATTATTCATCTGACTTAGCAAAGCTTCTTCAAAAAAATAATCCCTATCTTTTGATGTAACAATAACGAAGAAGTATTGCTTCTCATCTACTCTCAATCTAATTACATCCGTTAAACGATTTTCCTGATCTTGAAAATCAAGAAATCGCTCTATTTTTTTTCGATGATCTACCGGAACTCTTCCCATATATACAAGGAAGAGTGACAATTCACTCTCTTCATTTATTGAATAATATTCCGATAAAACAGAAGCAGCACTGCTTTTTAATGATATATCCTTACTTAATAAATCTCTTAAGGCTGAAGAAACTCTGCCGTTCTTGTGAGTACGCTCAGCCTGTAATTGTTTTTCAACATTTTCAATCATGCGGCAAACATCATCTACTGAGACAGGTTTAAGAAGATAATCATTAACCCCAAGGACAATCGCTTTCTGGGCATATTCAAATTCTGCATAGCCGCTTAGGACTATTGCTTTATTTAATATTTCTTCTTCTTTAAGTCGCATCAGCATTTCTATACCGCTCATTGCAGGCATTCTTATGTCAGTAATAACAAGATCCGGTTTTAATTGTCGGCATATTTCTAACCCTTCCTTGCCATCTTTGCATTGACCTGCAATTATATGGTTAGTATGCTTTTCAATAAGATTAATAAGACCTGTCCTTGTTCTTCCCTCATCTTCAACCACAACAATTCTCATAGTTATCAACCCATCTCTTTTGCTGGCAAACAAACCGTAATAAGTGTTCCTTTTTGTGGAATACTTTTAATTTGCCAATTTGCCTTTTCTTTGTAATACATTACCATTCTTGAAAGAGCATTCTGCATCCCTATACTTTGACCGGAATTCGATACCACCCATTTCCTGTCATTAAATTTGCTTACAAGCTCCTCTGTCATGCCATGCCCATTATCTGCAAAGGTAATATTAAGAAAATCCCCTGCTTTAAAGATATCTATCTCCAGCTTTCCACCTTGTTCAAACCCTTGGAATCCGTGAAGAATAGCGTTTTCTACAAAAGGTTGCAACAACAATTTATGCACCTTAATTTTCCCAACATTTGAATCTGCATTAATCTCACAGACAAAACTATCTTCAAATCGAATTTGTTGTAAACTAATATATTTTTCTAACCAGTCAATTTCTTCCTGGACTGTAACAATTTTATTACTTTTGTTTATACTATATCTTAGTATATAACCTAAATCACGAAGCATATTACTTATTTCATATTCTCCGTGATCTATAGCCAGCCAATTAATAGAGTCCAAAGTATTATGAAGAAAGTGAGGATTAATCTGTGCTTCTAAAGCTCTTATCTCTGCTTCTTTTTGCAGATTCACTGCAATCTCTATTTCTTGCAGTAAAAGCTTTAAGTCTCTGGTCATATAATTAAAATGCAATGCTATATCGTATATTTCATCATGATCCTCTACCTGAAGTTCAACTCCAAGATTACCTTTTTGAACATCTTTTATACCTGTAACAATAGTATTTATTGATTTACTGATTCTCTTTACAGTATATCTAATAACAATTGTTGCCATTAAACCGAGAAAAATTGTTACAAGAACTGTAATTATTGTAATGCGGGTAATATCACTAAACATAAGATCTCTATCATAAACATTATTTATAATCAATCCGAATCTTTCATCATGGAGCTGAGTCACAGCAAATTTTCTGCCTCGGAAAAACTGTGTTTGCCAAATAAAATCTGTAACAGAATCTACATTTAATGTTCCTTTACTGTCATCACCTTTCTGAAATATATTTCCACCTATATAATTTGTATCAGGATAAGAAACGATTTGCCCTTCCGTGTCATAAATAAAATTAAAAGAACTCATTATGTCTGTTCTACCACGATCCATACTGCAAACATCTGCAACTACTGATTCGTTTATACTCAAAACAGCTACACCTATCGACCCTTTCGCAGGAGCTCTCAAATCATTAAGTGTTTTTGAAAGATGGAACAAATAGGTATCTGAATCTACTCCATCATTTTCGAAATATTGTGTAGGGGTAAAAATAACGTCCCTTTCGCCTAAAGTATTCTTATATACATCTGTTTTTCGCAAATCATCATAATCACGCCAGATATTTTCTATAACAGAAGAAGTTTCTGAATCATAAACAACTGAAAATCCACTTTCTCCGATAATAGTAATACTCCTGATACCATTTTTGGCAGACACAAGATTTTTTATGCTATCACTGATTTCTGAATATGCCGCAGCAGAGTGTTCAGATGATCCCTCATTAAGCAAATTCATATTTTCTATAAGCTTGTCATCTATATAAATTTGCTGCAAAATATCCGTATATGTATTAAATGTTAGATTGAGTCTATCTGATGTCTGCCTTAAATTATTATGTATAAGTTCATTTATTTTGTTTTTCATAGATACACTGAAGTCAAGTCCAAAAAGTTGGTGTAAATTGTCTTCCGGTATCTGCATGAATCAGGTGACAACATGCAGGTATGCTGCTCGTTCTGCTAACGCTTCTTTTCTTGCTGTTTCTCTCTCATCAAAGTAGCGATCCATTATGAAATACTTTTTGCCGGTCAACCATTTTTCATGGTGCTCCATCAGAACTGCTCCCATCAGTCGGATAAGACTGTCATCATTGGGGAATATCCGTATAACGCGTTCCCTACGACGTAGCTCTTCGTTGAGTCGTTCTATGCTGTTACTGGTTCTCAGTCGTTTGCGATAGGCTTCCGGCAAAGCAAAAACAGCC